>NZ_CAXFDV010000430.1:0-12257 GCF_964001545.1 uncultured Aquincola sp. | reverse complement strand
GGCCGGCTGCAGCCGCCGCAGCCGGGTTACCTGGAAAGCCTGCCGCCGCCAGCCCGCGGCATGCTGGACGACGTGCTCAGCTGCAGCGCCATCGGTGGGCCCGAGAAGGTGCGCCAGCAGCTGCAGGCCTTCATCGAGCGCACCCAGGCCGACGAGCTGATGATCACCAGCCAGATCTACGACCACGACGCCCGCCTGCATGCGTACACGCTGGCGGCGCAGGCGATGGCGCAGATCAGAGACTCTCACGCTCTCAGTTCTTGAGCCGGTAGCCGGTGCGGAACATCCAGCCCACCACCGCCACGCACACCGCCAGAAAGCCGCAGGTGGCCGCCAGGCTCCAGAACACGCCCACGTCGGCGGTGCCGAAGAAGGCCCAGCGGAAGCCGTCGATCAAATAAACCACCGGGTTGAACAGCGTGACCTGCCGCCACAGCGGCGGCAGCATCTCGATGGAGTAGAACGCCCCGCCCAGGAAGGTGAGCGGCGTGATCACCAGCATCGGGATCAGCTGCAGCTGCTCGAAGCCCTTGGCCCACAGCCCGATGATGAAGCCGAACAGGCTGAAGGTGATGGAGGTGAGCAGCAGGAAGGCCACCATCCACACCGGATGCTCGACGCGCAGCGGCACGAAGAACGAGGCCGTGGCCAGGATCACCAGCCCCAGGATCACCGACTTGGTGGCCGCCGCGCCCACGTAGGCCACCAGCATCTCCAGGTACGAGATGGGCGCCGACAGCAGCTCGTAGATGGTGCCGGTGAAACGCGGAAAGTAGATGCCGAACGACGCGTTGGACAGGCTCTGCGTCAGCAGCGACAGCATGATGAGCCCGGGCACGATGAAGGCGCCGTAGGGCACGCCGTTGACTTCCTGCATGCGCGAGCCGATGGCCGCGCCGAACACGATGAAGTACAGCGACGTGGTGATCACCGGTGTGACCAGGCTCTGGCCCACGGTGCGCTTGAAGCGCGCCATCTCGAAGGCGTAGATGGCCCACACGCCACGGCTGTTGAAACCGCTCATGCCGGTGCTCCTTCTTGATGCACCAGGCTCACGAAGATGTCTTCGAGCGAGCTCTGGCGGGTGTTGACGTCGGTGTAACCAATGCCCAGCTCGGCCAGGCGGCGCAGCAGCGGCGCCACGCCCGAGCCTTCGCCGGCCAGGAACTCACGCTGCAGCGTGTGGCCGCCGGGCTTGAGCACCAGGTTCCATTCGGCCAGCTCGGCCGGCAGCGCGGCCAGCGGATGTTCCAGCTCCACCGTCAGCTGCTTCTTGCCCAGCTGCTTCATCAGCGCCTTCTTCTCCTGCACCACGATCAGCTCGCCCTGGCGGATGACGCCGATGCGGTCGGCCATCTCCTCGGCTTCTTCGATGTAGTGGGTGGTCAGGATGATGGTGACACCCCGCTCGCGCAGCCGGCGCACCATCTCCCACATGTCGCGGCGCAGCTCCACGTCCACGCCGGCGGTGGGCTCGTCCAGAAACAGGATCTCGGGCTCGTGCGACAGCGCCTTGGCGATCATCACGCGCCGCTTCATGCCGCCCGACAGGGCCATCATCTTCTCGTTGCGTTTGTCCCAGAGCGTCAGGTCGCGCAGCACCTGTTCCACCAGCGCGGCATTGGGCGGCTTGCCGAACAGGCCGCGGCTGAAGTTGACCGTGGCCCATACCGTCTCGAAGGCGTCGGTGGTCAGCTCCTGCGGCACCAGGCCGATCAGCGAGCGGGTGGCGCGGTAGTCGCGCGCGGTGTCGAAACCGCCCACGGTGACGCTGCCGCCGCTGGCAGTCACGATGCCGCAGACGATGGAGATCATCGTGGTCTTGCCGGCGCCGTTGGGCCCCAGCAGCGCAAAGATCTCGCCGCGCTGGATGTCCAGGTCGATGCCCTTGAGCGCCTTGAAGCCGTTGGCGTAGTGCTTGGTCAGCCCGCGGATGGAGACCGCGGGCGAATGGGGTGTGGGCTGCATCACCGCATGGTACGGGCACGCCGTTGGCTGTGCTGGCGCCATGGCGCAATGGATCATCCAGCTCATCGAAGAGCACGGCTACTGGGCGGTGGCAGCCTTGATGCTGCTGGAAAACGTGTTCCCACCCATCCCCTCAGAACTCATCATGCCCTTTGCCGGCTATGCGGCCGCGCAGGGGGAACTGAGCGTGCTGGGCGTGGTGGTGGCGGGCAGCATCGGCTCGCTGGCCGGCACGCTGCCCTGGTACTTCGCGGGCCGCTGGGTGGGCGACGAACGGCTCAAGCAATGGGCCGGGCGGCATGGCCGCTGGCTCACGCTGTCGCCCGACGACGTGGAGCGGGCCGACCGCTGGTTCGACCGCCGCGGCCATGTGGCGGTGTTCCTCGGCCGGCTGGTGCCGGGGCTGCGCAGCGTGATCTCGGCGCCTGCCGGCGTCACCGGCATGCCCTTCGGTCGATTCTTCCTGTGGTCGGCCGCCGGCACGCTGGTGTGGACCGGCGCGCTGGCCGCGGTGGGCCTGCTGCTGCGCGACAACTATGAAGCCGTGGCCCATTGGCTGGACCCGGTGGCCAAGGGCGTGCTGGCCCTGGCGCTGGTGACCTACCTATGGCGCGTGCTGCGCTTCAAGCCGCTTCGTTGATCTTCTCGGCCGCCTCCTGGCGGTCGGCGCCATCGGCATGGGCCTTGGGCTGCACGGCCTGAGCCTCGGGCTCGCAGCTGAGGTGGATGTACACCGGAAAGTGGTCAGAACCAAATCGCGGCAGCCGCTTGAACTCCACCAGCTTGAAGTGGTTGGAGTGAAAGAAGTGGTCGAGCGGGTAGCGCACCAGCCAGTGCGCCGCATGGAAGGTGTTGAAGAAGCCGCGGCCACAGCGCGGGTCCAGCAGGCCGCTGATGCGGCGGAACAGGCTGCTGGTGTGCGACCAGGCAACGTCGTTCAGGTCGCCCATCACCACCGTGGCCATCGGGTTCTGCCGGATGGCGCGGCCCACCACCAGCAGCTCGGCATCGCGCGGCACCGAATCGGGATGTTCGGCCGGCGCCGGCGGGCGCGGGTGCAGGCAATGCAGCCGCACCGGGCTGCCACCGGCCAGCCGCACCGTGGCATGGATGGAAGGCACGTCCGACTCCACCAGGTAGGCCACCTCCACGTCGTGCAGCGGCAGGCGCGAATACAGCAGCATGCCGTAGGTGTTGTCCTGGGGCAGCAGCACGGTGTGCGGGTGGCTGCGCTCCAGCGGCGACAAGGCCTGCCGCCACCAGTCGTCGGTTTCCAGCGCCAGCACCACGTCGGGGCCGGCCGCCTCGATGCTCTGCAGCAGTTGCTGGTGGTGGTGCTGCGGCTGCAGCACATTGGCAAACAGCAACCGCAACGGCTCCTTCGGCTCGGCCATCGTGGTGGCCAATACCTGCCGCCGCCCCAGCCGGGTGTAAGGCAGGATGCGCCGCACCTGCAGCCCCAGGCAGGCCAGCATCAAGGCCCGCAAGACCCAGGCGGCAGGGGTGTGCGGCAGCAGCGCCAGGTGCAGCCCCAGCACCAGCAACAGCAGGCCCGCGATCTGCAGTCGCGGGAAGTCGAAGATGCGCACCCACCAGCTCTGGCGGCGCCACAGGGGCAGGGCGGTGGCCGCGACCAGGGCCACGCCCGCCGTCGTGATGCTTGCCGTGAGTGCGCTGCTCAAGTCACTGCTCCCCTTGCCGCTGGCGGTGCGCCACGGCCCGTCGCATCTTGCAGCGGCGGCGGCGGTTTGGCTGTCAGCAAATGCTGATTCGAGAACCGCCGGCTTCACCCCGCTGTTCCGCCTCACGGCCGCAGGACGGCTGACCAGAATGCAGGCGGGGCATGTGCCCCGTGCCCCGCCAGTCCGGAGAAAGCCGTGTCATCCTCCCGCCCCATCCCCACCCCCTTCACCGACGTGCGCATCGTCGACGGCCGGCTGCAGATCCATGAGGGGGTGCGTTGCCTGCTCAAAGGGCTGCTGGCGCCCACGGACTGCCCGCGTGCGCAGCTGCGCCACCTGCAATGGACCGTGGCGCTGCTGAGCGAAGCGGGCACCCTGGTCGCGGCGCCCGACCGTCTGATGCTGCTGACGGCCCGCCAGCTGGCCGCCGCCATCGAGGTGGCGCTGTCGTATGAAGACTTCCTGGCCGCGTCGGGCGGCCCCGTGCCCCACGCGGCCGGCTTCGAGCGCATGCAGCCGGCGCCGCGCCACGCGGCCTGACCCGGCGCCTCAACCGCGCCGACGGCGCAGCACGGGCAGGGCGACGCCCAGGCCCAGCAGCAGCATCAGCGTGGTCGAGGACTCGGGCACGGCGCTGGTCACGCGCAGCGTGAGGGCATTGCTGCCGTACTCCACGCTGAAGGGGTTGGCGCCCACGCCCAGCCATTGCACCTCGCTGAAGGTGGACGTATCCAGGCGCTGTCCGTAGGTGGCCACCACGAGGCTGTCACCCGTGTGCAGTTGCAGCGTGGGCGCTGCCCAGATCTGCAAGCTGCCGCCCAGGCGCACGTCGCTGGTGATGCTGAGCAGGTCATGCGCGGCGACGGCCAGGTCGATGCGCAGGGCACCGGCGCCCAGGAGCGTGAGGTCGCCGTCCAGCTGCAGGTGGCCGGCGGTGCCCAGGCCGCCGGGCGTCACGGTGCCGGTGTTCACCAACGCGTTGCGCACCATGCCGTCGCCTTGCAGCAGCCCGCCGTTGCGCAGCGAGCCGCTCAGGCCCTGCAGCACGGTGCCCGCCCGGACGTTCAGCGTGCCCGTATTGGTGAAAGTTTCGTTGACCGCCAGCGTGCCCTGGGCCAGGTCCACCAGCCCTGCGTTGCTGAGGCCTCGTGCCTCGGTGGTGCCCAGCCCGCCACGCACATAGGTGCCGCTGTTCACCACCGTGGCATTGCCCCCGCCCAGCACCTTGAAGCCGTTGGGGTCGGCTGCACCCTGGTCGGTGAAGGTGGTGCCGCTGCCGATCAGCAGCTGCGCGGCCGGGTAGCTGCTGTTGCCTGCGCTGTAGGCGCCGTCCACCTCCAGCCGGCCGTTGCCGGCGCTTCAGGTGCTGTTGCCGTAGAGGTTCAGCTGCTGGCTGAGCGCGACACCCTGCACGCCGGCGCCGTCGAACGTGGCGCTGCCGGCCACGTTGACCGTGCCGCCGGTGCCGAACGAGGTGGCGCCCAGTCTTCCGCTGTTGAAGACGAGACTGCCGGTGTTGAGCGTGCCGTTGCCGCCCAGGCGTCCGCCGTTCATCGTCAGGCGGTCCAGGCTGCGCGTGTCGTTGAGCTGCACGGCGCCGCTACCCGTGCCGTTGATCGTTGCCGTGTCGCCTGCGCCGGGCACGCCCAGCAAGGTCCAGCGGCTGGCGTCCAGCCAGGCGCCGTCACCCCCTTGCCACACGTAGTCGGCCGCGGTGGCCGGTTGGAAAAGTGCGGCCACGCTCAACGCGACGACGCTCAACGAGGGCACGGGAGGCAAGGCGGTTCTGCTCATGATCGACACCTGTGGTGGACTGCTGCAGGGCAGTGTCAGGGGCACCCCTGCGGTCCGTCGCTACCCGTTTGGGTAAGGCGCCGGCTGGGGCATACCCGAACCTGACAATGCGCGAGGTCCCGCGTCCGCGTGCGAGCGCCCGTGGGTCAACCAGTTGCATGGCTAACCATCTGACGCTAGCATGGGCCATGTTCGACCACTGCCTCTACTTCAACACCGCCTCGCTCGCCCGTGTGGTGGAGCGTTTGTGGTCGGCGGCTTTCAAGCCCTTCGGCCTGACGCCGCCGCAGGCTTTCATGCTGCGGCTGGTGCTGGCCCAGCCGGGCCTGTCGCAGCACCAGATCGCCGATCAGCTGACGATCACCCGCCCCACCGCCACCCGCCTGCTCGACGGCCTGCAGGCGCTGGGCCTGGTGCAGCGCACCCTGTTGCCCACCGACGGCCGGCACTGGTCCATCCAGCCGACCGATGCCGCGCGCGAATTGCAGCCAGCGCTGAACCAGGCCAGTGCGGCCGTCACCCAGCGCATCCAGCGCCTGATCGGCAAGCAGACGTTCACCGAGACCGTCGGCAAGGTGAAGGAGGTGTGCGACGCCCTCAAGAACGCCTGACGCTCCACCGCCCCTTTTTTTACCCAAATAGTTGCAGAGCTAACGATATGCCCATCATCAACGTCAAGGTCAGCCGGCCGGCCGACCCCCAGCTGACCCGCCAGATCGCCGACACCCTGCTGGCCCTGACCACCCGCATCCTGCGCAAACGGCGCGACCTGACCGCCATCACCGTCGACTACGTGCCGCCGGAGCACTGGGTGGTGGGTGGCCGCACGCTGGCCGAGCAGGGGCTGAGCAGCTTCTACTTCGACATCAAGGTGGTGGACGGCACCAACACCAAGGACGAAAAGGCCGCGTACATCGCGGCCTGCTTCGCGGCCTTCCAGGAGCTGCTGGGCCCGCTGCACGAAGAGAGCTACATCCACGTGCACGACGTGCGTGAGCAGGCCTACGGCTACGGCGGCCTGACGCAGGAACACCGGTACATCCAGCAGCGCCTGGCGGCGGCTGGATGACGGGCGGTGGGCCAGCGTCAGAACTTCAGCGTCGAGAAGCTGAACTGCCGGCTGAAGGGCACGCCGTTGCTGGTGCCCTGCACCTGCACGCTGTAGCGGCTGGCCTCGGCCAGCGGCATGCGCGGCACCACGAAGGCTTGTGACGCCGTGAGCTGGTGTTGCGGGTCCTGCTCGGCGTGGTACAGGGCCACGGGCACGCTGGTGCCGTTGGCGTCGATCACCGTGGCGCTGGTCAGGCGCAGGCTCTGGCCGGCCGGGGCGCGCACGTAGATGGGCTGGCCAACCTGCCGGTCCAGCGCAATGCCCAGGCCCGCGAACGGGTCCGGACTTTCACCATACACATAAGGCTGCACGCCGCTGCTGCCTTCGCACGGGTAGGTGATGACCTCGGCGTTGTTCTGCAGCGGCACCCCTTGCGGCGTGCCGTTGACCCAGGTCAGGATGGCCATGGGCAGCAACTGCGTCGCAAAGCCGACCGACGCACCCACGTCGCGATGGCCATCCAGCATGCCGACCTGCTGATAGACGGAAGCCAGCATGGTGCGCACCAGCGCGTTGCTGTAGTCCTTGGCGGCGCCCATGGCGTGGTAGCTGCGGTACTCGCCCACCGGGGCCGCATAACCCGCGCGGGACGCACGTTCGATCGGGGTGGCGCCGGTGTAGCCGCTGCGGCCGGCGTCTTCCATGGCGCCGCTGCTGGCCAGGCTTTCGTTCCACCGCGCAGCGAGGTAGGCGGTGTGGGCGGCGGCGGCCGTGTCCAGCTTCGCGTTCTGCGCCACCTTGCCGAAGCCGCAACGGCTGCGCTCGTCGTTGAGCACACGGAAGACACCGGCTTCCACCGAGTCTGCGGCATAAGTGGGTACGGGCACGTCGGTCACCGGGGTGGTGCTGGTGGTGGCCGGCGTGGGCGTCGGCGCAGGCGTCGTGTCTGGCGTGGGCGTGGGCGCGGGCGCGGGCGCGGTGCCGCCATCCGCCGGCAAGCTTGCCGAGCCGCCGGCCGGCACGGCACTGGAGCCGCCTCCGCCGCCCCCGCCGCCGCCACAGGCTGTCAATGCTGCTGCCATGCCCAGCAGCCAGGCCGAAGTTGTTGCCTTCATGGTGTCCCTTCCCTTTCACGGTGTGTTGCTTGTGCGGCCCCTGGGGCAATCGGGGCGACCCACACTGCAGACACCCCCTGAAACGAAGGTTTACGTCTCGAATCGTGTAACCAGAGGGCTGGCCGGCCTGCCTCCGGCACCACACCAGGGAGTGCGAGACTCGCCCGGCCCCTTCGCTGCCTGCAGCGTCGGGCCGATGGACGCCCACCCGCATGACCTTGCCCGACGCCGCTGCCGCCACTCAACCTGATTCCGCCCCCGCCCCCTGGAAGCTGCGCTACTGCGCCGTGTTCATCGGGCAGTCGCTGTCACTGCTGGGTTCGCAGCTCACGCAGTTCGTACTGCTCTGGTGGATCACCGACAGCACCGGCAGCGTGGGTGCGGTGGCCACCGCCGGCATCGCGGCCCTGCTGCCGCAGGCGCTGCTGAGCCCGCTGGGCGGTGCACTGGCCGACCGCTACAGCCGCCGGGCCTTGATGATGCTGGCCGATGCCGTCAGTGCGGCCTGCGTCGTGGCGCTGATCGCGCTCTTCGCCTCGGGCGGCATCAGCCTGTGGCAGGTGTATGCGGCCATGGCCGTGCGCAGTGCGATGCAGGCCTTTCAATCGCCGGCGGCAGCCGCCAGCGTGCCGATGCTGGTCCCGCGCAGCTTTCTGCCGCGGGCGGCCGGCCTCAGCCAGACCTTGCAGGGCATCACCGCCATCGTGGCTGCGCCGCTGGGCGCGCTGGCCCTGGGCCTGATGCCGCTGGGCTGGGCCTTGTCGATCGACGTGTTCACGGCGGCGGTGGCCATCGGGTCGCTGCTGGTGTTTCGCATACCGCAGCCGGTGCGGGCTGGCGCCGGGGCGGGCAGCACCGTGCTGCACGACCTGGCCGAAGGCCTGCGCTACATCGGCCACCACCGCGGGCTGCGCCAGCTGTATGGCCTGCTGGCCGGGGTGATGCTGCTGGTGATGCCGGCCTTCACGCTGGTGCCGCTGCTGGTCAAGCAGCACTTCGGCCAGGGGCCGGCGCAGGTGGCGGCGGTGCAGGGCTTTCTGGGCGCGGGCATGGTGGCCGGTGGCCTGCTGATGACGGCACTGGCGCCGCGGCGGCAGGTGCCGTGGATTTTGGGCGGCTTTGCGCTGTGCAGCCTGGCGCTGGCCGGCATGGCCTTCACGCCCGCTGCGCTGGCCACGGTCGCGCCGCTGTGGTGGGGCCTGGCCGGGTTGGCTTTCGTGGCCGGCAACACGCCGTTGGTGGCCTTGATCCAACTCAGCGTGCCCAATGAACTGCAAGGCCGGGCCTTTTCGCTGCTCAGCGCACTGGTGGGCCTGGCCGCGCCGGTGGGCCTGGCGCTGGCTTTGCCGGTGGGCGAGTGGATCGGCATCCGGGGCCTGTTCATCGGCATGGGGCTGCTGGGCGCGGCCGGCTGCCTGGCGGGCTTTGGCTCGCGCGCGCTGCGGTCGTTGCAAGCGGTGACCGAAGCACCCGCCGCCGGCCGCGCCACCCAGGGTTGAACACAGCTTGCGGGCGCAGGCGCGCCCGCAAGAATGCACGCAGCGGCGCCGCCTTTGCCGGCCCGTGCAAGGAGTGCTGCGATGAGACCCAAGAACACCGTGTGCCTGTGGTTCGACGGCACGGCCGTCGAGGCGGCGCAGTTTTATGCCGACACCTTTGCCGACAGCAGGGTGCAGGCCATCCACCGCGCACCGGGCGACTACCCCTCGGGCGTGGAAGGCGACGTGCTGATGGTGGACTTCACGGTGATGGGCATTGCCTGCCTGGGCCTGAACGGCGGGCCCGGCGTGCCGCACAGCAATGCGTTCTCGTTCCAGGTGATGACCGAGGACCAGGCCGAGACCGACCGCCTGTGGCAGGCCATCGTGGGCCACGGCGGCCGCGAGAGCGACTGCGGCTGGTGCCAGGACCGCTGGGGCCTGTCGTGGCAGATCACGCCGCGGGTGCTGATCGAGTCGGTGACCGACCCCGACCCGGCGGTGGCCCGGCGCGTGTTCCAGGCCATGATGACGATGCGCAAGATCGACGTCGCCGCCATCGAGGCGGCACGCAGGGGCTGACCGCGCCGGCGGCGCGCTGTCAGGCCGCTTCGGCCAGCCTGAACACCGACACCGCCGCCACCAGCTGCCCGGCCTGCTGCTGCAGGCTGTCGGCCGCGGCGGCCGACTCTTCCACCAACGCGGCGTTCTGCTGCGTGGTGCGGTCCAGCTGCGACACGGCTTCGCCCACCTGGCCGATGCCGCTGCTTTGCTCTTGCGTGGCGGTGCTGATGCCGGCCACCAGCGCCGTCACCTCGCCGATGGCGCCGACGATGCCTTGCATCGACTGGCCCGCCTGGCTGACCAGCGCCGTGCCCTGGTCCACGGTGTCGCGGCTTTCGCCGATCAGGCCCTTGATCTGCCGCGCCGCTTCGGCGCTGCGGCCGGCCAGTGCCCGCACCTCACCGGCCACCACCGCAAAGCCGCGGCCCTGCTCGCCGGCGCGGGCGGCTTCCACCGCGGCATTGAGGGCCAGGATGTTGGTCTGGAAGGCGATGCCGTCGATCACGTCCAGGATGTCGGCGATGCGGCGGCTGCTGCCGTCGATGCGTTGCATGGTGGCCACCACCTGCTCGAACAACCGGCCACCATCGGCCGCCAGGCCGGAAGCACGGCGCGCCAGTGCGTCGGCATGCTGTGCATGTGGCGGGCCGAGCTTTGCGCGCCGGTCACCTGCTTGCCGGCCACGTCGGCGGCCAGCTGCGTGGCGCGGCGTTGCAGCTCGGCGTCGTGCATCTCGGGCAGTGCGGCGGTCAGGCCGGCGGCGGCGCTGTCCACCTCGGCCTGCTTTTGCGCACGCGGCTCGGTGCATGGGTACTTCTGGAGCAAGACGGTCTCATCGGTGCCGAGGCGCCCGCGCTTGAGCCGACGTGGCCCCTACCTGGCCGTCGCTTGATCTGGCGCAAGCCGCGGCCATGCGACAGTGCGGCCCTGCACCCTTGCTGCTGCCTGCCATGTACAACCCCGCCCATTTCGCCGAACACCAGCCCGAGCTGCTGCACCGCCTGTTGCACGACCATCCGCTGGGCCTGCTCGTCACCCACGGTCCCGACGGCCTGGACGCCGACCACCTGCCGTTTGCCTTCGATGCCGCGGCCGAAGGCGGGCAGGGCCTGCTCACGGCCCATGTGGCCCGGGCCAACCCGGTGTGGCAGCGCGTGGCCAGCGGCAGCCCGGTGCTGGTGGTGTTCCGCGGGCAGGCGGGCTACATCTCGCCCAACTGGTACCCCAGCAAGCACGAGACGCACCGCCAGGTGCCCACCTGGAACTACGAGGCGGTGCATGTGCACGGCACGCTGCGCGTGCGTGACGACGAGCGCTTCGTGCGCGGCCTGGTGGCCCGCCTGACGCGCCAGCACGAAGCGGCCGAGCCCCGCCCCTGGAAGATGGGCGATGCGCCGGCCGACTACATCGACTCGATGCTGAAGGCCATCGTCGGCATCGAGGTGCTGGTCACCCGCATGGAAGGCAAGCGCAAGCTCAGCCAGAACAAGGAAGCCCGCGACCGCGACGGCGCCGCGCAGGGCGCCGAGCGGGTGGGCAACGTCGGCCTGGCGCAGGCCATGCGCGAGGCGGCCCGGGGCCGGTAGCGGCGCTGCCTCAATCCAGCCGCACGTTGGCCTTGCGCACGATGGCGGCGTACCTGTCCACCTCGCTGCGGAAGTAGGCGGCTGCCTGCTCGGGCGTGCCCAGGCGGATGACGTTGCCCTGCCGGTCCATCATCTCCTTGACCTCGGGCTGGCTGAAGGTGGTGGCCAGCGCCGCATGCAGCCGCTGCACCACCGGCGCCGGCAGGCCCTTGGGGCCGATGAGGGCGAACCACGCATCCACGACGTAGTTGGTCAGGCCCTGCTCGGCGAAGGTGGGAATGTCCTTGGCGGCCGGCACCCGTTCGGGCGTGGTGATGCCGATGGCGCGCAGCGCGCCGCTGCGGATGTGCGGCTGCGCACTGGGCAGCGAGACGACCGCGAAGTCGATCTGCCCGCCCACCAGGTCGGTGACCATCGGCCCCACGCCCTTGTACGGGATGTGGCGCGCCCGGGTGCCGGTCTCGTCCAGCAGCAGTTCGGCCGCCAGGTGCAGGATGGTGCCGTTGCCGCCCGAGCGATAGGTCAGCTCGCCCGGCTTGGCCTTGAGCAGGGCCAGCAGGCCGGGCGCGTCGGTCACCTGCCAGCGCGGGTGCATCACCAGCACCATGGGCGTGGTGCCGCACACCGCCACCGGCGTGAAATCGCCGGGCATCTGGAACGGCAGCGACTTGTAGACGCTGGGCAGGATGACCACGTTGTTGCTCACCAGGCTCAACGTGTGTCCGTCGGGCGTGGCGCGGGCCAGCTGCTGCAGGCCCACGATGCCGCCGGCGCCGGGCTGGTTGTCCACCATCATGGCCGTGCCCAGGGCCTTGCCCAGCGCGCCCTGCATCGCGCGTGCGATGGCGTCCACGCCCGAGCCCACCGCATGGGGCAGCACCAGGCGCGTGACCGCACTGTCGGCCGCACGCACGCCGGCGGGCAGGCCGGCGGCCGCGGTGGCTGCCATGGCCAGCAGGGATTGAAGGCACCGCCGTCGGGTGGGGGGCGTCAAGGGGGTGGTCATGGGAGTCTCCGGT
>NZ_CAXFDV010000429.1:0-12251 GCF_964001545.1 uncultured Aquincola sp. | reverse complement strand
GTATTGAACGATCCAAATTTAACCTTAGACCGCGATCGATGCGCTTTCTACACTGCGCCGCAGACCCCACAAGAACAGCAGGCCGATCGGCCGCAGGAGACAACATGCAACGCAGTCCGTTCGCCACCCTGGCCCTGCTGGCCGCTGCCGCCGCAGCGTGCTGGGCGGCCGCCCCGGCCGCGCTGGCGCAGGGCGCCGCGGCCTGGCCGGCGCGGGCCGTTACCCTGGTGGTGCCGTTCCCGCCCGGCGGCGGCACCGACACCGGTGCCCGCATCCTGGCCGAGCAGCTGTCGCGCCGCTGGGGCCAGACCGTGGTGGTCGACAACAAGGGCGGCGCCGCGGGGCAGATCGGGGCCGACCTGGTGGCCAAGTCCAGGCCCGACGGCTACACGCTGATGATGGGCAACGTGGGCACCCAGGCCATCAACCCTTCGCTGTACAAGAAGCTGCCTTACGACGCCGACAAGGCCTTCGCGCCCATCTCGCTGGTGGCCGAGCTGCCCTTGGCGATGATGGTGAACCCGGCGGTGCCGGCGCGCACCGCCAAGGAGTTCGTGGCCTATGCCAAGTCCAGGCCAGGCGAGTTGAGCTACAGCAGCTCGGGCGCCGGCGGAGGCCCGCACCTGGCGGCCGAGATGTTCAAGGACAGCACCGGTACCTTCATCGTGCATGTGCCGTATCGCGGCGGCGGGCCGGCGGTGTCCGACCTGATCGCGGGCCATGTGCAGCTGTCGTTCATGACGGTGTTCGAGGCCAGCGGCCACCTGAAGGCCGGCAAGCTGCGGGCATTGGCGGTGACCGGCGACAAACGCGTGCCGGCGCTGCCCGAGGTGCCCACGCTCTCGGAAACGGTGGTGCCGGGCTTCAACAGCATCTCCTGGATCGGCCTGCTGGCGCCGGCCGGCACGCCGCCAGAGCTGACCGAGAAGATCGCCGCCGATGTGCGCGCGGTGATGGCGCAGGACGAGGTGCACCGCAAGTTCGTGGACCTGGGCGCCACGCCGGCCACCGGCACGCCGGCCGCCTTTGCCAGGCTCATCGACGCCGACCGCCAGCGCTACGCCCGCATCATCCAGAGCCGCAAGATCACGGCCGACTGAGCCCACCCGTTCCATCGCAAGGAGTACCCGATGAAGATCAGCAGCACGCTGCGCAGCGTGGCGGCCGTGGGCTTGCTCGCCCTGTGCGCCACCGCCCCGGCCCAGACCGCCTGGCCCACCAAGCCCATCACCATCGTCGTGCCGGCCACGCCGGGCGGTGCCATCGACATCGCGGCCCGCCTCATCGGCGCCAAGCTGGCGGCGGCCTGGGGCCAGCCGGTGATGGTGGAAAACCGCAGTGGCGCCGCCGGCATGCTGGGCAGCGACCTGGTGGCCAAGGCGGCGCCCGATGGCTACACCCTGGCGCTGGTGGCCAGCAGCCACGCCATCAACCCCAGCATGTATCGCAAGTTGCCGTTCGACACCCTCAAGTCTTTCGAGCCGGTGGTGCAGACACACATGGTGCCGCTGGTGCTGGCGGTGAACAAGGAACTGCCGGTCAAGAACGTCGGTGAGCTGGTGACTTACCTCAAGGCCCATCCGGGCCAGGCCAGCTATGCCTCCAGCGGCAACGGCGGCGCGCCGCACATGTCGGCCGAGCTGTTCAAGTCGATGGTGGGCGTGGACGTGGCGCATGTGCCCTACAAGGGCAGCACCGCCGCCCATCCCGACCTGATCGCCGGGCGCACCGCGCTGATGTTCGATACCGTGGCCGCGATGGCGCCGCAGATCAAGGGTCACAAGCTGCAGGCGCTGGCCGTGTCCACCAGCAAGCGCTCCAGCGTGCTGCCCGAAGTGCCCACGATGGAAGAAGCCGGCATCAAGGGCTACGACACCAGCACCTGGGGTGGCCTGCTGGCGCCGGCCGGCACGCCGAAGGAGGTGGTCGCCAAGCTGAATGCCGAGGTCAACAAGGCCCTGGCCGCCCCCGACGTGCGCGAGAAGCTGACCTCGGCCGGCATCGAGCCCGTGGGCGGCACGGCGGCGCAGTTCGGCAGCTTCATTCAAAGCGAGATGCAGCGCTGGGCGCAGGTGGCGCAACGCGCGGGCATCCAGCCGGAGTGAGGCCGATGAGCAAACCCTGCGTGCTGCTGGCCGCCGAACTGCCCGAGGCCACCTGCGCCGAGCTGCGTGCGCTCTTCGACCTGGTGGAGCTGCCGAAGGACGAGGCCGAGCGCCCGGCTGTCCTGGCCCGGCATGGCAGCCGCATCCGCGGCATGGCCTTGCGCAAGACGCGGGTCGATGCGCCGCTGCTGGCGGCCTTGCCGGCGCTGGAAGTCATCGCCAGCTACAGCGCCGGCCTGGACAATGTGGACCTGGCCGCGGTCAAGGCCCGTGGCATCGCGCTGGAAAACACCTCGCAGGTGCTGGCCGACGATGTGGCCAACACCGCCATGGGCCTGGCGCTGGCGCTGACCCGCGACCTGGTGAATGCCGATGCCTACGTGCGCTCGGGCCAATGGCCGCAGCGGGGCCAGTACCCCCTGGGCCGGTCGATCTCAAGCATGCGGGTGGGCATCGTCGGCCTGGGCAGCATCGGCCTGGCCATTGCCAGGCGCATGGCCGCGTTCGGGGCGCAGGTGGCTTACTTCGGCCCGTCGCGCAAGCCGGTGGACTGGCCCTATTACGACGACGTGACCGAGCTGGCGCGCCACTGCGACCTGCTGGTGCTGACCTGCCCGCTGACGCCCGCCACCCATCACCTGGTGGATGCGCGGGTGCTGGACGCGCTGGGGCCGCGCGGCTACCTGGTCAACATCGCCCGCGGCCCGGTGGTGGACGAGGCGGCGCTGATCGCCGCGCTGGCGGCCGACCGCATCGCAGGCGCGGCGCTCGACGTGTTCGAGCACGAGCCCGAAGTGCCCACCGCGCTGCTGCAGGACCGCCGGCTGGTGCTGACGCCGCACATCGGCTCGGCCACCGAAGAGGCCCGCAGCGCCATGGCCGACCACGTGGTGCACACGCTGGCCCGCCATTTCGGCCTGCGCCGGTCCGGTCAAGCCGGCGCGGTCAGGTAGCCCATCAACACCTGCACGATGGCCGCTTCCACGGCCTCGGGCTTGAACATGGGCGGCGGCTCGATCACGGCCGCATGCACCAGCGACTCCAGGGTCTGCAGCAGCATCCAGGTGGCCAGGGCCAGGTCGTCGGCGCGGACCTCGCTGCGGTGCAGCTGCAGCAGCCCGTGCACCTGCCGGAAGATGCCGCCGTCCGCTTCGCTTTGCTCGCGTGGCGCATCGAAGAAGGGGAACTCCTTCTCGAGCACGCGGTGCAGCTCGGGCGCCACCCGGTGCGCAGCCAGCAGCGCCCGCACCATGGCCTGCACATGGCCGCGCAGGCCGTCGGGTCGCTCGGCCGCCAGCACCTCGGCGATGGCGGCGTACATCTGCGCCCCATGACGCTCGTGCAGGGCGGTGATCAGCGAGTCCTTGTTCGGGAAGTACTGGTAGACCGAGCCCACGCTCACCCCCGCGCGTTCGGCCACCCGGTTGGTGTTGGTGCCGGCATAGCCGCGCTCGGCCAGAACGCGAGCCGTCGCCTCCAGGATGGCCTCCACCATGGCCTGCGAGCGGGCCTGGCGCGGCGCCTTGCGGGGCTGCGGAAGCGTGCGGCGCGCGCCGGCAGAACGCGAGTTTTCAATGCGAGTCATGGCTCATATTCTGGCGCCTGTCATGAGCTTTTGCTCGCATCAGGAAACAGTGCATGTCCTCTTCGCATTCTTCTTCTGCGCGTGGCGCACCGGCCCAGGTGCCGGTCGTCCTGCGGCTGCTGCCCTTGGTCGTGGCCGTGTTCATCGGTTATCTCGTCGTCGGGCTGGCCTTGCCGGTGCTGCCTTTGCACCTGAGCCGGCAACTGGGGCTGGGCCCGCTGGCCGTCGGCGCGTTGGTGAGCAGCCAGTTCGCGGCGGCATTGCTCACCCGCGCCTGGGCTGGCGCGTTCGCCGACACTAAGGGCGCCCGCCGGGCGGTGGTGGGCGGGCTGCTGCTGGCGGCCGGCTCCGGCGTCGCTTACGCGCTGTCGCAGGCGGTTGCCGGCCCGCAGGCCGCCGTGGCCATGCTGCTGGCGGGCCGACTGCTGCTGGGCGCTGCCGAAAGCCTGGTGACCACCGGCGCGCTGAGCTGGGGCGTCGCCCTGGTCGGCCCGCAGCACGCCGGCAAGGTCATGGCCTGGGTGGGGATCGCGATGTACGGTGCGTATGCCGCCGGCGCCCCGGCCGGCGTGGCCTTGGCGGGCGCCTGGGGCTTCAGCTGCATCGCGGGTGCGACGGCGCTGCTGCCGCTGGTGGCGCTGCCGGTGGTGTTCGCGCTGCGGTCCACGCCGCCTGCGGCGCAGCAGCGAACGCCGTTCTATCGGGTGCTGGGCGCCGTGTGGCTGCCCGGCATGGGCCTGGCCTTGTGCAGCGTGGGCTTTGGCGTCATCACCACCTTCGCGGCGCTGCTGTTCGCAGCGCGCGGCTGGGGTGCAGCCTCGATGGTCTTCACCGCCTTCGGCCTGGCCTTCATGGCCGCCCGGTTGTGCTTCGGCCATCTGCCCGACCGGCTGGGGGGTGCGCGCGTGGCGCTGGCCTGCGTGGCGGTGGAGGTGCTGGGCCAGGGCCTGATCTGGAGCGCCGACGGCGCGGTGCAGGCCGTGGTGGGCGCAGCGCTCACCGGCTTCGGCTACTCGCTGGCGTTTCCGGCCTTCGGCGTGGAAGCGGTGCGGCGTGCGCCGCCGCAGGCGCGCGGCGCGGCCATGGGCGCCTACGTCGCTTTTCTCGATCTGTCGCTCGGCGTGGTCGGGCCGGCGGCGGGTTCCGTCGCTGCCGTGCACGGCGTGGCCGCGGTCTACCTGGCCGGCGCCGTGCTGGTGGCGCTGTCGCTGGTCGTGGCGCTGCGGCTGCTGTCGACCGGCGCGCCTGCACGCGGCGCCTAGTTGGCCGACGCGCCCGACTTCTTCACCAGCTCGCCCCAGCGCGGAATCTCGCGGGCCATCAGCGCGGCCAGTTCTTCCGGCGTGCCGCCCACCACTTCCATGCCCATGCCGGCCAGCTTGTCCGACACCTCGGGCGTCTTCAGGGCCTTGCGGATCTCGGCGTTCAGCCGCTGCACGATGGGCCTGGGCGTGTTGCGCGGCGCATAGACGGCCTGCCACGACGACATCTCGAAGCCCTTGACGCCGGCTTCCTGCATGGTGGGCGTGTTGGGCGACAGCGCGATGCGCTGGCCGGTGGTAACCGCCAGCAGCTTCAGCTTGCCGGCCTGCAGCAGCGGCAGCGCCGCGGTCATCTGGTCGAACATGAAGGTCACCTGGCCCGACGACACGTCCACCATCGCCGGCGGCGTGCCCTTGTAGGCGATGTGGGTGAGCTTCAGGCCGATGAGATCGGCAAACATCTCGCCGGCCAGGTGGGTGGAGGTGCCGGCGCCTGACGACGCGAAGGTGCGCTTGTCCTCGTGCTTTTTCAGGTAGGCGATGAGCTCGGCCACCGAATTGACGCCGATGTTGGGGTCGACCAGCAGCACATTGGGCAGAAAGGCCACCAGCGCCACCGGCTCGAAATCTTTCACAGGGTCGTAGCTCAAGTGCTTGTACAGGCTGGCATTGATGGCATGCGTGCTGATGGTGCCGCCGAACAGCGTGTAGCCATCGGGCGCCGCCTTGGCCACATAGCTGGCGCCGATGCCGCCGCCCTGGCCGGGCTTGTTCTCGACCACCACCGTCTGCTTGAGCGCTTCCTGCAGCTTGGCGCCCAGGGTGCGGCCCACGATGTCGGTGGAGCCGCCGGGGGTGAAGGGCACCACGTAGGTGATGGGCTTGGCGGCCGGCCACTCCTGTGCGCGGGCGGCGGGCGTTGCCAGCAGGGCGAAGGCGGCCGTGGCGAGTACGGCGTGCAGGTACTTCATGGGTTGTCTCCGTTCTTGTGCTTGTATAGACAGGTCAGCGGCCGTGGGCGCTGCGCCAGGTGGCGAACTGCTCGCGGGTGCCGGGCTCGGTGGGCGGGTACAGCCCGAGGATGGAGCGGCCGGCCATCACCTGCTCGGCCACGAAGTCCTCGAAGGCGGTCATCTCCACCGCCTCGGCGGCGATCTCGTCGGCGATGCCGGCGGGGATGACCACCACGCTCTCGGCATCGCCCACCACCACGTCGCCCGGGAACACCGCCACGTCGCCGCAGCCGATGGGGCCGTTGATCTCGATGGCCTGGTGCAGCGTCAGGTTGGTGGGCGAGGAGGGCCGCTGGTGGTAGGCGGGAAAGTCGAGCCTGGCGATGTCGGGCGAATCGCGGAAGCCGCCGTCCGTCACCACGCCGGCCACGCCGCGCTTCATCAGCCGCGACACCAGGATGCCGCCGGCCGAGGCGGCGCGTGCGTCCTTGCGGCTGTCGATCACCAGCACCGCACCGGGCGGGCACTCTTCCACCGCCTTGCGCTGCGGATGGGCGCGGTCGTTGAACACGCTGATCGGGTTCAGGTCTTCGCGCGCCGGGATGTAGCGCAGGGTGTAGGCCTCGCCCACCATGTTGGGCAGGCCGGCGCGCAGCGGGTGCACGTCCTGCAGGCACTGGTTGCGCAGGCCGCGCTTGAAGAGGGCGGTGCACAGCGTGGCGGCGCTGACGCCCATCAACTGCTGGCGGGTGGATTCGCTCAAGGGCATGGTGTTCCTTCGGTGCTCGGGTTCAATAGATGACCGGCTCGGACACCGGCGCGCCGAAGCCGGTCTCCAGGTAGTCCAGGTCGCAGCCTTCGTCGGCCTGCAGGATGTGGCGGCTGAACATCCAGCCGTAGCCGCGCTCGTAGCGTGGGGGCGGTGGCTGCCAGGCCGCGCGGCGGCGGGCCAGTTCTTCGTCGCTCACTTCCAGGTGGATGCGGCGGGCGGGCACGTCCACGGTGATCAGGTCGCCGGTCTTGACCAGCGCCAACGGGCCGCCGATGTAGGCCTCGGGCGCACAGTGCAGGATGCAGGCGCCGTAGCTGGTGCCGCTCATGCGGGCATCGCTGAGCCGCAGCATGTCGCGCACGCCCTGCTTCACCAACTTGGTGGGAATGGGCAGCATGCCCCACTCGGGCATGCCGGGCCCGCCCTTGGGCCCCGCATTGCGCAGCACCAGGATGTGGTCGGCCGTGACGTCCAGGTCTTCGTCCTCGGCCGCGGCCTTCAGCCTCGGGTAGTCGTCGAACACCAGGGCCGGGCCGGTGTGGCGCAGGTAACGCGGGGCGCAGGCGCTGGGCTTGATCACGGCGCCGCCCGGCGCGATGTTGCCGCGCAGCACCGCCAGCGCGCCTTCGGCATACAGCGGGTTGTCCAGCGGACGGATCACGTCGTCGTTGAACACGGCCGCGCCTTCGATGTTCTCGCCCAGCGTGCGCCCGGTCACGGTCATCGCGTCCAGCTGCAGGTGGGCGTGCATGCGGCTCATCAGCGCCCGCATGCCGCCGGCATAGTGGAAGTCTTCCATCAGGTACTTCTCGCCGCTGGGCCGGATGTTGGCCAGCACCGGCACCCGCCGGCTGGCGGCATCGAAGTCGTCCAGCCCCACCTCGCAGTGCGCGCCAGCCCGGCGCGACATGGCCACCAGGTGGATGATGGCGTTGGTGCTGCAGCCCATGGCCATGGCCACCGCGATGCCGTTGTCGAACGAGGCGCGGCTGAACAGCCGCTGCGGTGTCAGGTCTTCCCACACCATGCCGACGATGCGGCGGCCGCACTCGGCCGCCATGCGGATGTGGTGGGCATCGGCCGCGGGAATGGACGAAGCGCCCGGCAGCGTCAGGCCGATGGCCTCGGCGATGCCCATCATGGTGGCGGCGGTGCCCATGGTCATGCAGGTGCCGTGGCTGCGGGCGATGCCGCCTTCCACTTCCAGCCACTGCTGCTTGCTGAGATGGCCCGCGCGGCGCTCGTCCCACAGCTTCCAGGCGTCGGAGCCCGAGCCCAGCACCTGGCCGTTCCAGTTGCCGCGCAGCATGGGGCCGGCGGGCAGGTAGATGCAGGGCAGGCCGGCGCTGATGGCGCCCATCACCAGGCCGGGCGTGGTCTTGTCGCAGCCGCCCATCAGCACCGCGCCGTCCACCGGGTGGCTGCGCAGCAGCTCTTCGGTCTCGATGGCCAGCAGGTTGCGGTAGAGCATCGTCGTCGGCTTGACGAAGGCCTCGGACAGCGAGATGGCCGGCAGCTCGATCGGAAAGCCGCCGGCCTGCAGGATGCCGCGCTTGACGTCTTCCACCCGCTGCTTGAAGTGCGAATGGCAGGGGTTGACGTCGGACCAGGTGTTGACGATGGCGATCAGCGGTTTGCCCACCCAGTCCTCGGGCGCATAGCCCATCTGCATGATGCGCGAGCGGTGGCCGAAGGAGCGCAGGTCGTCGGGCGCGAACCACTGCGCGCTGCGCAGCTCGGCCGGCTGCTTGCGCGGGCGGTCGGGGGTGTCATTCATCATGCCCGCATTAACGCACTAATGTATTAGTGCAGTGATGTGGATTTCCCGTAGCCGCTTCTAGAATCCGCGCATGCCCGCTGCCCCCGAGTCGCTCGCCGAACTGCCGCCGCCCACCATCGACGCGATCGAGCCGCTGCGCCTGGACCGTACCCGGCAGGCCGCGCCGCAGATCTTCGAGGCGCTGCGCGAGCGCATCACCTCGCTGGCCCTGGTGCCCGGCACCGTGCTGCCGCGGGCGGAGCTGGCCGATCGGTTCGGCGTCAGCCAGACGCCGGTGCGCGACGCTCTGATGAAGCTGGGCGAAGAAGGGCTGGTGGACATCTTTCCGCAGCACGCCACGGTGGTCAGCCGCATCGACATCGCCTCGGCCCTGCAGGCACATTTCCTGCGCCGCGCGCTGGAGCTGGAGATCGTCGGCCAGCTGGCGGGCGACGGCCGCGACCCGGCGCCGCTGGTGCAGCGCCTGCGCCAGCACATCACGCGCCAGAAGCAGGCGCTGGCGCCGCAGGCCTACGACGACTTCACCGCCGCCGACCGCGACTTCCACCTGGCGCTGTACGAAGCCGCCGGCATGTCACCGCTGTGGTGGCTGGTGCGCCAGCGCAGCGGCCATGTCGACCGGCTGCGGCGGCTGAACCTGCCGGCCAAGGGCAAGGCCCAGGCCGTGGTGCGCGACCACCAGGCCATCACCGACGCCATCGAGGCGCAGGACCCGGTGGCCGCGCAGGCGGCCCTGCGGGCACACCTGGCGGGCACGCTGGCCTTCGTGGACGCGGTGCGCGCCGAGCACCGGGCCTGGGTGGTCGGTTGAAGCGGCCGGGCCGCCGGCTCAGCCTTGCCCGCGCAAGCGCCGCCGTATCGGCCCCAGCACTTCTTCGTCATGCTGGCCCAGCACCGGCGGGGCGCTGACCTGAAGCGCACGCTGGCCGTCGAAGCTCACCGGTGAGCGCACGGTGCGCCAGGTGCCTGACAGGGGGTGCGGCGCCTCGATGGCCAGCTGCAGGTGGCGGGCCTGCGGATCGTCCAGCGCTTCGCTGGTGTCGTACATCGGCGCATGCGGCACGTCGCGCGCCTGCAGGCGATCGCACCAGTCGCTGCGGCTGCGGGTGCGGAATCGCTCGCCCAGCACCGTGATCAGGTCTTCCTGGTGCGCGATGCGGCCTTCGCGGCTGGCAAAGCGCGGGTCCTGGAAGATGTCCGGCCGTTCGATGGCCTCGGCCAGGCCCTGCCAGAACTTCTCGGGCGACGACATGTGCAGCGCGATCCATTTGCCGTCGGCGCAGCGCAGCACGTACGACTGCGACACGCTGGGCCGGCTGTAGGGCCCCATCACTTCACCTTCTGCGAAGAAGTGCGTGAAGGCGTCGAGGTTGAAGTGGCACATCGCTTCCAGCATCGACACCTCCACCCGACGGCCGACCCCGGTGCGGCCGCGCTCGATCAGCGCGCCCATCACGCCGTAGGCGGCATAAAAGCCGGTCAGCGCATCGGCCAGCGCCGGGCCCACCACGCGGGGATTGGCGGGGTTCACCAGCAGGTTGAGGTAGGCGCTGGCGGCCTGGGCCACGGTGTCGTAGGCGGGCCGGCCGGCGGCCGGGCCGTCCTGCCCGAAACCGCTGATGGCGCAGTACACCAGCTTCGGGTTGAGGCCGTGCAGGCGTTGCCAGCCGGCGCCCAGCCGTTCGGCCGCGCCGGGGCGGAAGTTCTGGATGTACACGTCCGCTTCGCGCACCAGCTCGTCGAAGGCGGCGGCGTCCTCCGGCAGCTTGGGGTTGAGCGTGATGCTCTGCTTGTTGCGGTTGTAGGTCTGGAAGTGCGGGCTGTAGAGCCCGCCGCGAAAGGCCCGGAACGGATCGCCGGTGCCGGGCTGCTCGATCTTGATCACGCGCGCGCCCAGGTCGGCCAGCAGCATGCCGGCGGCCGGGCCGGTGATGAAGGTGCCTTGCTCCAGCACGGTGACGCCTTCGAGAACCTTGGACATGGATGGCTTGCTCCTGAGGGGAATGGAAAAGGGCGTCAGTCCACCTGCGCGCCCGAGCGTTTGACCAGCTCGGCCCACTTGCCGATCTCGCTGGCGGTGAACGCTGCCAGCGCTTCGCCCTGCAGCGGGCGCAGCTCCACGCCTTGCGACGACAGGCGGCTGCGCACTTCGGGCTGGGCCAGGGCCGCATCGGCGGCGGTGCGCAGCCGCTCCAGCGTGGCGGGCGGCGTGGCGGCAGGCGCATACACCATGAACCAGGCCACCAGGTCGACGCCGGGCAGGCCCTGCTCGGCCAGCGTGGGCACCTCGGGCGCCTGCGGGCTGCGCGCCGCGCTGGTGATGCCCAGCGCCCGCAGCTTGCCGCTGCGGATGTGCTGCAGCACCGCGGTGGGGTGGTAGAACATGAAGTCGACGTTGCCGGCCATCAGGTCGGTCAGCGCCTGCGATCCGTCCTTGTAGGGCACGTGGATCATGCGGCCGCCCAGCTGGCTCATCAGCTCGCCGGCCAGATGGCCGGACGTGCCGTTGCCGGCCGATGCGAAGGTGGCGCCTTCGCCCCGCCGCGCCAACGCCGCCAGGTCGCGCGGCACCTTGGCGGGCGAAGTGGCCGGCACCACCAGCAGCAGCGGCGTGTAGCCGGCAAAGGCCACCGGCGCGAACTGCGTGCGAGGGTCGTAGCGCAGCTGGCGGAACAGCGTGGCATTGATGGCATGCGTGCCCACGGTGCCCATCACCAGCGTCTGGCCGTCGGGCTGGGCGCGGGCCACCTGTTCGGTGGCGGTGGTGCCGCCGGCGCCGGGCCGGTTGTCCACCAGCACCTGCTGGCGCAGCGTGCCGGCCAGCGCGCCACCCACGACGCGGGCCACGCTGTCGGTGGTGGTGCCGGCCGCGAACGGCACCACCAGCTTGATGGCCGGCCCGGCCTCCTGCGCGGTGGCCACGCCTGGGGCGGCAGCCAGCAGGCCGGCGCACAGGCACACGGCGAGGGCCCGCCGGCGGTTCGCGCCCACGCGGGGCAGCATCAGGGGCGCAGCCATCAGTCCACCCGGATGTTCTTGGCCTTGACGATGCGGCTGTAGATGCCCGCATCGCGCTGCACCCACTGCGCCATCTCCGCACGCGTGAGCGACAGCGGCTCGCAGTTCAGTTCCTTGATGCGGCGCTGCACGTCGGCGTCGAGGCTGGCGGCATGCAGCGTGGCAAACAGCTTGTCCATCACCGGCGCCGGCGTGGCGGCCGGGGCCCAGATGCCGTGCCACGACATCATCGACAGGCCGGATGTGGTCTCGGCGAAGGTGGGCACGTTGGGCATGGCCGGGTGGCGCTGCGCATCGGAATAGGCCAGCGCCTTGACCTTGCCGCTGCTGATCAGCGGATAGGCGGTGGCCATCGGCTCCAGCACCATGTCCACCTGGCCGCCGATCAGCTCGTTGATCGGCGTCGCCCGGTAGGGCACATGCAGCATCGCCACCTTGTTCTCGTCCTTCAGCCATTCCATGATCAGGTGCGAAGGGCTGCCCGCGCCGTAGGAGGCATGCGAGAGCTGGTCGGGCTTGCTGCGGGCCTGCGCCAGCACGTCCTTCAGCGTGGCGGCTTCCAGCCTGGGGCTGGCGATCAGCACCAGGCCCTGGCGCATCGTGGGCGCCACCGGCACCAGGTCCTTGGCCGCATCGAACGGCAGCTTGCCGTAGATGAAGGGGTTGATGGTGAAGGCGGTGGAGACGTTGTATAGCACCGTGTAGCCATCGGCCGGCGACTTGGCCACCGCGTCGCTGGCCAGGTTGCCGGCCGAGCCCGGCTTGTTGTCCACGAT
>NZ_CAXFDV010000428.1:0-3215 GCF_964001545.1 uncultured Aquincola sp. | reverse complement strand
GGGTCCAGCGCTTCGCGCGGGATGACGAAGGCCTGGTGGCCGGCCAGCAGGTGCTGCGGGTCGTCGCTGGCGTGGTACAGCAGCACCGGCACCGCGCGGCCGTTGCCGCTGGTGAGCGTGGCGGCGGTCAGGCGGATGCGCTGGCCGGCCGGCGCGCGCAGGTAGATCGGGTGGCCGGTGCCCGGCCCGGCGGTGAAACCCAGGCCGGTGAAAGGCTCGGGGCTTTCGCCGTACATGTAAGGCTGCAGGCCGGCGCTGCCCGAGCACGGGTAGGTGAGCAGCGCGGCCGGCTCCAGCGGCTGGCGCCCCGGCGGCGTGCCGGTTTCCCAGGCCAGGATGGACTGGCGGTAGGGCGACGGCGCCGCATCGGCCAGCGCCACGGCCACGCCCACGTCGGTGTTGCCGTCCAGCATGCCGGCCAGGTGGTACACGGTGGCCAGCATCGCCCGCACCAGCGCGTCGCCCGGCGGTACGCTGCTGCTCAGCGGCGCAAAGCTCAGGTACTCGCCCATCTGCGCATAGCGGTACCCGGCGGCCTGCACACGGTCGGCCGCGGTCACGCCCTTGAAGCCGCTGCGCGAGGGATCTTCGGTGTGGGTGGCGGCCACGCCTTCGGTGAAACGCAGTTTCAGGTAGTCGGCATGCCAGCCGGCGGCGGTGTCGAGCTGGGCCTGGCGCTGCACGCGCCCGAAGCCGCAACGCTCACGCTCCTGGTTGACGGTGGCCAGGGCCAGCGCGGCCGCCTCGGTCGCATCCGCCACGGGCACCGTGCCGCCCGCCGTGCCACCGGCGGTGCCGGTGCCGGTGGCCGCCTCCGACTCAGCCCCGCCGCCGCCGCACGCGGCCAGCACCACGGCCAGGGCCACACCCGTCACTGACAACCTGCTTCTCATGCCCGCAGATATCGGCCGCCGCGGCCGCCGCTGAAACCGCGCCGCACCCAGGCCCACCGCAGTTCCCACAACGGCGGCGGTGCGCAGCCGGGCTAAAGTCGGCGGCCTGCCGATGTCCATCGAACCCCTGTCGCCCTCCTCCCCGCCCGAGCCCCCCTCGGCCCCGCCCCGCACCGGCACGCTGGCGCCGCTGGCCCGGCCGGTCTTTCGCATGTTGTGGCTGGCCACGGTCACCGCCAACGTGTGCATGTGGATGAACGACGTGGCGGCCGCCTGGCTGATGACGCAGCTGGCGCCCAACCCGGTGTGGGTGGCGCTGGTGCAGACGGCGGCCACGCTGCCGGTGTTCCTGCTGGGCGTGCCCAGCGGCGCGATGGCCGACATCGTCGACCGGCGGCACTGGTTCATGTTCACGCAGCTGTGGGTGGCGGTCACCGCGGTGCTGCTCAGCGTGCTGGCGTTTTCGGGCGCACTCAATGCGCCGCTGCTGCTGGTGCTGGTGTTTGCCAACGGCATCGGGCTGGCGATGCGCTGGCCGGTGTTCGCGGCCATCGTGCCCGAGCTGGTACCGCGCAGCGAGCTCACGGCCGCGCTGGCGCTCAACGCCATCGCGATGAATGCATCGCGCATCGCCGGGCCCATTCTGGCCGGCGCCATCCTCACCGGGCTGGGCAGCGCCTGGGTGTTCGGCCTCAATGCCGCGCTGTCGCTGGGCGCGGCGCTG
The DNA here is from genome assembly GCF_964001545.1 of uncultured Aquincola sp. NCBI lineage: Bacteria > Pseudomonadati > Pseudomonadota > Betaproteobacteria > Burkholderiales > Sphaerotilaceae > Aquincola > uncultured Aquincola sp. The sequence continues at coordinate 1,598 of NZ_CAXFDV010000428.1, read as the reverse complement.
ATCATCTGGCAGTGGAAGAACACGCCGCGCGCCAGTGCGCTGCCGGGCGAGCGCTTCGTGGGCGCGATGCGCGTGGGCATCCAGTACGTGCGCCAGTCGCCGGGCATGCGGGTGGTGCTGTTGCGCATCTTCGTGTTCTTTCTGCACAGCACCGCGCTGCTGGCGCTGATGCCGCTGGTGGCGCAGCGCCTGTCGCATGGCGGCGCCGGCATCTTCACGCTGCTGCTGGCCTGCATGGGCGCGGGGGCGGTGGCCACGGCGCTGATGCTGCCGCGCATCCGCGAGCGCTTCACGCGCGACGACCTGGTGCAGTACGGCACCTTGCTCAATGCGCTGGGCACGCTGGTGGTGGCGCTGTCGCCCAGCCTGTGGGTCAGCGCGCCGGCGATGGTGCTGGCCGGCGCGGGCTGGATCTCGGTGGCCAATTCGCTCACCCTCTCGGCCCAGCTGGCGCTGCCCGATTGGGTGCGGGCCCGCGGCATGTCCATCTACCAGACCGCGTTGATGGCCGGCAGCGCCGGCGGCGCCGCGCTGTGGGGCCAGGTGGCCGGCATCACCAACCTGCAGATCAGCCTGCTGGCGGCTGCCGCCACCGGCCTGCTGATGCTGGTGCTGCTGCGCAACCAGCGGGTGCAGCAGCTGGGCGACGCCGACCTGACGCCGCAGCGCGACGTGCTCAAGAGCCCCACCGCCGCGCCCGACGTGGACGCGCAGGCCGGCCCGGTGATGGTGACGATCGAGTACGACGTCGACCCGCAGGACGAGCCCGCCTTCTCGGAGCTGATGCGCGAAAGCCGCCGCAGCCGGTTGGGGCAAGGCGCCATTTCCTGGGGCGTGTTCCGCGACCATGCCAACCCTCGGCACTGGATGGAGTACTACGTCGACGAGAACTGGACCGAGCACCTGCGCCGCTTCGACCGCATCACCGCGGTGGAACTGGCGCTGCGCGACCGGCGCCTCGGCTTCCACCGCGGCAAGGCGCCGCCCAAGGTCTCGCGCTACGTGGGGCAGGCGGTGGAGCGTTAGCGGGCAAGGCCGGCGGCTGGCGGCTCAGCGCTGCGCGCCGCCGTCGGCACGGAACCGTGCCCGCTCTTCATCGCTCATCTGCACCCAGGCCGGGCCGAATCGACGAGCCATGCGGCGCTCCCAGCGGTCTGTGCCCCACACGCGCCAGCGGGGCTTGCGCACCAGCAGGGCCACGCCGATGCCGATGAGCAGCAACGGCCACAGCAGCTGCATCATCTCGCGGTCGATGTAGCCGTAGTGCCTGAGCAGCCCGAACCCGCCGATGAGGATGAGGACGATCGGGAAGATGCGCATGGTCGGCTCCTGGCAGCACGGATGGTGACCACCGATGTTGCAGCCAGCCGGCTGCAACGCCCATCCCCAGCATGCGATCCGCCTACAGCCGGACGCTGCGCCCCACGAACAGGATGGGCCCGGTCGGCCGGCCGATGGTGGAGCCGCCTTCGGGCTCCAGCGTGATCTCGAACAGCTGCCGGGCGCCCACGCCGGGCAGGCGGGTGGCGGGGATCTCGACCGTCTGGCCGGCGGCCACCAGGCCCAGCGAGGTGGGGCCGGCCGCGCCTTCGGGCTTG
>NZ_CAXFDV010000427.1:0-3156 GCF_964001545.1 uncultured Aquincola sp. | reverse complement strand
GCCCGGCTTCCTTGGCCGTCAGCGTGTTCTCGTGATAGCGGGCCACACGGCCGATCCAGCGCAGCAGCTCGGCATCGGGAGTGGCGGCGTCCAGCCGCTTGACGGTGGCGGTGCCGCGCGCCTGCGGGCCCAGCAGGTCGGCCTGCACATGGCGCAGCGTGATGGGCAGCACCGCCTGGGTGCCTTCCAGCTCCAAGATGCCGAAGGGCGCGGCCGCGAACTTGGCCAGCGGCGGCATCGGGCCGGTGGCCACCGCCATCGGAAAGGCGCCGGCATTGGCCAGCGGTCGGCCGCTGTCGTCGGCCAGCGGCGTGGGCAGCGTGAGGGTGAAGCGGGTGTCGGGCGGCAGCGGCGCCTTGAACCGCACCGAGCGCACGGCATCTTCGCCCGCTTCCAGCTGCGGCTGCAGCGCGGCGCCCTGCGCCGGCTGCAGGCGGATGGCGGCGGCCTGCGCACGCGGCACCGGGGCCGAGAAATTGAGCACCATCGCCTGCAGCGGCAGGCAGCCGGCGTCGGCCCGCTCGCGCTGGCAGCTGAAGTCGGCCGCAAAGCGTGCGCGCACCGTGTACTCGAAGCGCTGCGGCGTGCGGGTGAGCACCTGCGGGTTGTCGGCCGAGGCGATGCCGCTGCCCCACACCAGGCGCATGCGGGCTTCGGCCGGCAGCGGGCGCTGGCAGGTCAGCAGCAGCAGGCGGTTGGACTCAGGCCGGCGGCGCTGGCCCTTGAACTGCTGCGCCAGCACCTGCTCGCGCACCGTGCCTTCGACGATGCGCACCGGCAGGCTTTCGCCCAGGCCTTCCACCTCGCACACCGCACGCGCCTGCACGCTGGCCGGCGTGGCCGGGCCGTTGAGCGTGAGCAGGAAGTGCGCGTCTTCTTCCAGCTCGCTGCCCGGCCAGGGTTGCACCTGCAGCACGGCCGGGCCCCCGGTCGAGAAGCTGAAGTCGGTGCGGCCTTCCAGCGCGGTGCCGGTGGTGGTGGGTTGCCAGCCGGCGGCCAGTTGCAGCTGGCATTGCTGGCCCGGCGGCAGCGGCGTGGTCAGGTCATAGAGCCACACCTGCGCATCGGCCCAGCGGCCTGTACCGGCGGGCGTGCGGCCATTGCATTGCAGCGTCAGTGGTGGCTTCTGGCGGCCATCGCCCAGCGGCACCACGGCCTCTGAAAAACGCACGCTGATCTGCCGCACCTCGGCCACTTCGCCTTGCGGCTGCACGCGGTCGATGCGTGCGGCCTGCGCGGGCAGGGGGGTAGCGGCCAAGGCTGCAGTCAGCAGCAGGGCGGCCGGTACGGCACCGCGGCAAAGGAACAGGGGCAAGGGCATCGGCAAGGCTTCCCGTGATGTGGGAAGCGGAGCCTAGCTCATCAATCGCGTGGGGGCGGCCGGTTGGCGTCGGCGTAGAGCTGCCGGCGCAGGGCGTCGATCTGCCGCAGCCGGGCGTCGATGACCGAGGCGTCGATGAAGTCGGTGCTGCCCGGCAGGCCGCTGCGGGCCAGGCGCTGGCCGGCGCGCAGCCGGTCGATGGCGCCGCTCAGGTCGCCCAGCGCGGCGCGTTCTTCGGCCTCGGCCCGCACCGCGCGCAGCCGCAGGCCCTGCTGCGTGTTGGCCTGGGCCAGCAGGCTCCAGGCGGTGGCGTCCTGCGGGTGGTCGGCCACCCAGGTCTGCAGCGCGTCGGTGCCCTTGCGCAGCGGGTCGGTGCGGGCCATGCCGGCGGCGCGCGCCGCATCCAGCGAGGCTTGTGCGCGCATCAGCATCAAGGGCCGCGAGCCGTCGTCGATGGCTTCGATGGCTTCGATGGCGGCCAGCGCGCGCGGCGCGGCGCCGGTGTCCAGCCAGATCTGCGCCTGCAGCATGGTCAGCGCCCGCTGCACCGGCGCTTCGGCGCCGGCCAGCTTGCGGGCTGCGTCGAGTGAGGCCTGCGCCTGCTGCGGCTCACGCAGCTGTTGCGATGCGAGGGCGCTGCCGTACAGCGCGGCCATGCGTTCGGCCGGCGGCAGGCTGCGTTCCGGCTCGGCCGACTGCGACTGGATGCGCCGCAGCGCGCCCACGCTGGTGTCGCCCAGCACGCGGGCGCGCGCCTGCATCACCAGGTGCTCGGGCGTGGGCACGGCCGGCGCCGACTGGGCCGCGGCCTGCGCACGCATGCGCGCCTCGCCGATGCGCTCGGTGGTCAGCGGGTGGCTGCGCAGGTAGGGGTAGTTGCCGCTGTCGTTCAGGCGCGAGGCGTTTTCCAGCTTCTCGAACATCGCGGCCATGCCTTGCGGCGAATAGCCGGCCGTGGTCATCACCTGGTAGCCGATGCGGTCGGCCTCGCGCTCCATGTCGCGCGAGAAGTTGAGCTGGCCCTGCATCATCGCGGCCTGGCTGCCGATGATGGCCGCGTTGATGCCGTCGCCGCTGTTGGCGCGGCTGGCCGCCACCACGCCCAGGATCATCGCCGCCATGCCCACCAGCGACTGCCGCGACGAACTGGAGATGCTGCGCGCGATGTGCCGCTGCGTGACGTGCGACAGCTCGTGGCCCAGCACCGAGGCCAGCTCGTCGCGCGAGCCGGCGGCGGCGATCAAGCCCAGGTGCACGCCGACGTAACCGCCGGGCAGCGCAAAGGCATTGAAGCTGCGGTCGCGCACCAGGAAGGCTTCCCAGGCAAAGACGCCATCGGTGTCGGCGCCGATGTCGCCGCGCTCGCGCGCCGCGGCCACCAGGCGCGTCCACACCGACTGCACGTAGTCCAGCAGCAGCGGATCGTCGATGTAGTCCACGTCGCGGCGCACCTGCCGCATGATTTCGTCGCCCAGCTTCTTCTCGGCGCCGACGCCGACGTCTTCCGACACCGATTCACCCAGCGAGGGCAGGCGCACCTGTGCGAACGAGGGCGACAACGCCGACGGCGCGCCGGTGAGCGCCAGGGCCAGCGCAAGGGACAAGGCGGACAGCTTCACGGGTGACGACGGCGGCAGAGGAAGGACCGGTCGCTATGATGACACCGACCCTTTGCTGCGACGTTTCGGAATGCCCTCACCCGCTGATGCCCCTGCTCTGACCCACTTCGACACGGAGGGCCAGGCCCACATGGTGGACGTCGGCGCCAAGCGCGAAACGCACCGCGTGGCCCGCGCCACCGGCCTCATCCGCATGCAGCCGGCCACCTTCGCATT
>NZ_CAXFDV010000426.1:0-6804 GCF_964001545.1 uncultured Aquincola sp. | reverse complement strand
ATGTCGCAGCAACGCCTGCCCGAGACGGGCAGCACCGCCTGGTCGCTGACGCAGGCGCGGGTGCCGCAGTCGCAGGTGCCGCAGTCGAGCGTGGCCGATGACCATGCCGGGCACGCCGGGCATCAGGGCCATGAAGCGCCTGCCGCGCCGCTGGCCGCCACAGCGCCCGCCGTGCTGGGCGTGGACGCGGTGATGGCCCGGGTGCAGCACCTGGGCCTCGCACCCGGCTACAGCGTGAGCCTGCCTGCGGCGCCCACCGGTGTGTTCACCGCTGCGGTGTACCCGCGCGACGTGGCGCAGCAGCGTGTGGTGCACCTCGACGCCTACAGCGGCGCGGTGCTGCTGGACATGGGCTATGCCGACTACGGCCCGCTGGGCCGCTGGCTGGAATGGGGCATCAACGTGCACCTGGGCCAGGAATACGGCGTGCCCAACCAGGCGGTGCTGGTGCTGGCCTGCCTGGCCATCGTGCTGCTGTGCGTGAGCGCCGCGGTGATGTGGTGGAAGCGCCGCCCCGCCCGTGCGCTGGGCGTGCCGCCGGCACCCGCCGATCCGCGGGTGATGCGCGGCCTGCTGGCACTGCTGGCGGCCGGTGGCCTGCTGTTTCCGCTGGTGGGGGCTTCGCTGCTGGTGATGGCGGCGCTGGACCGGCTGCTGGCCCCGCGGCTGCTGCCGCCGACTGAGCCGCGCTGACAGGCATCTTCAGGCCGCACACGCCCTTGCCACCGGCTGCCTGGGCAGCTGCCCGGTCTGCCACACTGCGGGCATGGACGGCTGGACCTTCACGGTGGAGACGATCAAGGCGCTGGCCTGGCCGGTGGTGGCACTGTCGGCGCTGCTGCTGTTCAGGCTGGAGCTGCGGGCGCTGCTGCAGCGGGTCAGGCGCGGCAAGCTGATGTCGGCGGAGTTCGAATTCGAAGGCCGCATCGCCGAACTGCGCGACCGCGTGGGCCCGGCCGACCCCGCGCTTGCCGCCGCGCCGCCAGGCCTCACGCAGGAAGCCGAGCGCGATCCGCGCACCGTGATCCTGCATGCATGGCTGCAGGTGCAGGCGGTGGTGGAACAGATCGTCGCGCGCCATGCCACGGCCGAAGATGCCCACGGCGCCGGGTCGGTGACGCTGCGCGTGCTGCACCGCCTGCTGCGCGACCAGCCGCAGCACATCGACGCCTACAACGACCTGAAGAGCCTGCGCAACCAGGCGGTGCACGACACCAGCTTTGCGCCGCGACCTTCGTCGGTGCTGGAGTACGCAGCGCAGGCCCGCACGCTGGCGGCCGCGCTCAGGCCCCTGGCCGAAGGCTGAGGCCGGGCACCGGGCCCGCACAAACCCTCACCCTGCTTTGCAGGGCCTGCGTTCGGGCGATGGCCCCGGACTCGGGGCGCTGCCATCCTGCGGCCAGCGAATGACCGGAGTAATTCCATGGCCCTGATCCGTTGCCCCGCCTGCACCGACGTCGTCAGCTCCCTGGTGCAGGCCTGCCCCACCTGCCACACGCCGCTGCGGCCGGTGGCCGCGCAGGCCGATCAACGCCCGCGCCTGCCCACGCCGCCGCGCCGGCTGCTGCCGCGCGTGGCGCGCCTGTCGCACTTTCCCACGCGGGGCTGAAGCCCCGGCGCGGCGCCTTCAACGCAGGGCGCCGTCCACCCAGGCGGCCAGCTGCGCCGCCGTCATCGCGCCGCTCTGGCGCGCCACCTCGCGGCCACCGACGAAAAGCAACGTGGTCGGGATGCTGCGGATCTGCATCGCGGCGCTGGCCTGCGGCGCGGCATCGCTGTCCACCTTCACGAAGCGCAGCTCGGGCCGCTGCGCGGCCAGCTGCTCGAAGTGCGGCGCGTACGAGCGGCAGGGCCCGCACCAGGCGGCCCAGAAATCCACCACCACCAGCGCCTCGGTGCCTTGCAGGTAACGCGGCAGGTCGGCATCGCCCAGGGCCACCGGCTGGCGCGGCGCCACCGGCTGGCCGCAGCGGCCGCAGCTGGGGTCTTCGGCCAGGCGTTCGGGCGGTACGCGGTTGCGGGTGCCGCAGTGGGGGCAGACGATGAGCATGGGCAACTCCTGAGGGGCAAAGGCTGTGGTCCAGCCCTGCATATCAGGCGCCTGGCCGCCACTTAAAGAGGCCGCGGCCGCAGATTCAGCGCCACGCCCGAGATGCACAGCAGCATGGCCAGCAGCTCATACGGACCCAGCGGGTCGCCATCGACCACGGCGCCGGTGACCATGGCCACCACCGGCACCAGCACCGGGCTCAGCGCGGCCACATGGGCCGGCACCTTGCGCACGATGGTGAACCAGGCCGCATTGCCCACCGCCATCGGCACCATGCTGATGTAGCCGATCACGGCCAGGCTGGTCCACGAGGGCATGAACCACTGCCGGCTGCCGGTGGCCAGCGCCACCGCCATGAAGGGCACGCCGATGGTCAGCAGCTGCCAGCCGGTGAGCACGGTGCTGCTGACCGGTACCGGAAAGCGCTTGAGGATCAGGGTGCCCGCCGCCCAGCCCATGGCCGCCAGCAGCCCCAGGCCGAAGCCGAGTTGCGTGGACAGGCTGGCGTCCCAGCCGATGAAGGCCAGCAGCAGCACACCCGCCGCGCCCAGGGCCAGCGCCAGCAGCGAGCGCGCGTCCAGCCGCTGGCCGAGCACGAAGTGCCCGCCGATGGCCGCCCACAGCGGCATGGTGAAGCCCAGCACCGCGGCCTGGCCCGAAGGGATGAGCACCGCGGCATAGGTGCTGGCGATGTTCCACACACCCAGGTAGGCAAAGGCGGCGGCGGCCACCGTCTTCCAGTGCGCGCGCGGGATGCGTAGCGACTCGCCGCGCCAGCGGCTCCACAGCAGCAGCAGGCTGCCCGAGATGAGCACGCTGATGGCGCGGAAGGTCCACACCGAGACCTCCTGCACCGCCATCGCGAACAAGGGCCAGTTGGTGCCCCACACCAGCGTGAGCACCAGCACCAGCGGCCAGGGTGCGGCGGTGGCAGGTGCGCTGGGCAAAGGGGCTGCGGGGGCAGCGCTGCTGCCGGGGCGGTACGACGGGGAAGGCACCGGCGCAGGGTAACGGCTCCATGCATGCCGCCCGGTCGGTAGGGCCATGCCCGCCAGCCGCCGCGGCGGCTGGCGGCCCGACCGTGCGCCACGCATAAGCTTTTGCCCGCCACGCAAAAGACGCGCAGCGCCCCGCCTCCTAGACTTTTTGGCATGAGCACGCTTGCGCCCCCTTCCGCCACCCCCAGCCGCAGCCACCCCTTCTTCAGCCCGGTGCGGCGTGAAGGCGACTGGGCCTTCGTCAGTGGCCAGATGGCCTTCGATGCCCAGCTGCGCATCGTGGGCGACGACGTGGCCGCGCAAACCCGCACCTGCCTCGACCGCATCCAGGCGGCGCTGGCGGCCGATGGCCTCGGCCTGGCCCAAGTGGTCAAGGCCATGGTGTGGCTGCGGCGGGTGGAAGACTTCGCCGAGTTCAACCGCACCTATGAAGCCGTGCTGCGCGAGCACACGGCGCAAGCCCCCGCGCGCTCCACCGTCCGGGCCGACCTGATGGTGCCCGAGGCGCTGGTGGAGATCGAAGTCGTCGCCCATGTCCCTGGCCTGCCTCGCTGAACCCATGACCACCCACCTGCCCGACCTCGACCTCGAAGACATCCGCGCCACCGCGCGCGCCAATGCCGACGACCTGCTGAAGACGCCGGTGGCGCCGCTGCATGGCCCCACGGTGCACCGCCTGCTGGGCGATGCCGACGTGTGGATGAAGCTGGAGCTGTTCCAGCGCACCGGCTCCTTCAAGGCCCGTGGCGCCCTGACCGCCGTGCGCCGGCTCACGCCCGAGCAGCGCAGCCGCGGCATCACCGCCGTGAGTGCCGGCAACCATGCGGTGGCCGCCGCCTTTGCCGCGGCGCAGGCCGGCGTCTCGGCCAAGATCGTGGTGCTGGCCTCGGCCAACCCGGCGCGCATGGCCATGGCCCGTTCGTACGGCGCCGAGCTGCTGGTCGCACCCGATGGGCCCACCGGCTTTGCGATGGTGGACGCGTTGGTGCGCGACGAGCAGCGCAGCTTCATCCACCCGTTCGAAGGCGAGTCCGCTTCGCTGGGCACCGCCACCGTGGGGCTGGAGTTTGCGCAGCAGGTGCCCGGCATGGACGTGGTGCTGGTGGCCGTGGGCGGCGGCGGGCTGGCCAGCGGCGTGTCGGCCGCGGTGCGCAAGCTGCAGCCGCAGTGCCGCGTCATCGGCATCGAGCCCGAAGGCAACGACGTGATGCGCCGCAGCTTCGAGGCCGGTGCGCCGCAGCGGCAGGACAGGTCGAACACCATCGCCGACAGCCTGGCGCCGCCGATGACCACGCCCACCGCCTACGGCCTGTGCCGCCGGCACATGGAGCGCATCGTCACCGTGAGCGACGACGCCATGTGCCGCGCGATGGCGGTGATGTTCCGCGATGCCAAGCTGGCCGTGGAGCCGGCCGGCGCCGCCGCCCTGGCGGCCTTGCTGGGCCCGCTGCGCGACGAGCTGCGCGGCCAGCGCGTGGGCCTGGTGGTGTGCGGCGCCAACATCGATGCGGCCACCTTCAGCCAGCAGCTGGCCCGCGGCGAGGCGCTGCTGTGAGCCGGCGCCTGCCCTCCCCCTTACCCCTCGATGGAGTTGCCCCCATGCAGCGTCGCGCCTTCCTGCCCTTGTTGACCGGCGGCCTGCTGGCCGCCACCGGCTTGTTGAACCCGGCCGCAGCCCAGACCGGTGATGCCGCCGGACAGGTGGTGCGGGTGGTGGTGGGCTTTCCGCCCGGCGGCACGGCCGATGCGGTGGCGCGCCTCTTTGCGCAGGAGCTGCAAAAGCGCCTGGGCGGCACCTACATCGTGGACAACCGCGCCGGTGCGGGCGGCCAGATCGCGGCCGAGTACTTTCGCGCGCTGCCGGCCGACGGCCGCACGCTGCTGCTGGGCAACAGCCACATGTTCTCCACGCTGCCGCTCACCTCGCGCCATGTGAAGTACGACCCGTTGAAGGACTTCGTGCCGGTGGCGCGGCTGGCCACCTTCGAGACCTCGTACGCGGTGAACGTGGCCCAGCCCGCGCGCACGCTGCCCGAGTTCGTGGCCCTGGCCAGGACGCGGCAGGAGCTGCGCAGCTTCGGCATTCCGGCCGCCGGCAGCGGGCCGCATTTCATCGGCTACGTGGTGGCGAAGAACGCCGGCCTGGACATGGTGCCGGTGCCCTACAAGGGCGGCGCGCCGCTGCTCACCGACCTGCTGGGCAATGCGATTCCGGCTGCGGTGGATGCGCTGGGCAGCCACCTGGAAGCGCACCGCGCCGGCAAGATCCGCGTGCTGGCGGTCACCGGCACCGCGCGCTCACCGCTGCTGCCCGACGTGCCCACCTTCGGCGAGCTGGGCTACCCGGCAGCGCTCAGCGCCTCGGGCTGGCTGGGGCTGTTTGCGCCGGTGGGCACCGCGCCCGCGCAGGCCGATCGCATCGCGGCCAGCGTGGCCGAGATCGCGGCCCTGCCTGCGGTGCGCACCCACCTGGCCAACATCGGCTTCAGCGCCGCGGCGGGCAGTCCGCAGCAGCTGCAGCAGACGGTGCGCGCCGAGCTGGAGCTGTGGCGGCCCATCATCCGCGAGTCGGGCTTCCAGGTGGATTGATGACACCCGCCCGCACCCTGTTCGCCGATGGCTATGCCGCCGCCCGCCTCAAGTTCCTGGCGGCCTGCACGCTGGCCGGGCTCACGCCCGAATCGCACCAGCACCCGCTGCGCGGCCCGCAGGGCGAAGCCCTGGCCACCGACGTGGTGCGGGTGGGCCCGGCCGATGCGCGGCGCGTGCTGGTGCTCACCTCGGGCGTGCATGGCGTGGAGCTGTTCGCCGGCTCGGGCTGCCAGATCGACTGGCTGCTGCACCACGATGCCGGCGCGCTGCCGCCCGACACCGCGGTGCTGGTGGTGCATGCCATCAACCCCTGGGGCAGCGCCTGGCTGCGGCGCTACACCGAAGACAACGTCGACCTGTGCCGCAACTTCATCGACTACCCAGTGACGCCGCAGCTGCCTTCGGCCGCCGGCTATGCGGGGCTGCACGAAGCCATTGCCGTCGACCCGCGGGATGCGCTGGCCGTGGCCGCGGCCGATGCGCAGCTGGCCGCCTATGCAGGCGCGCACGGCCAGCCGGCGCTGTATGCGGCGCTGATGGGTGGCCAGTACGCCTGGCCGGCCGGCATGGGCTTTGGCGGCACGCAACCCACCTGGTCGCGCCGCACCATCGAGCAGGTGCTGCAGCAGCATGCCGGCCACGCCCGGCAGGTGTGCCTGCTGGACTACCACACCGGCCTGGGGCCTTACGGCTATGGCTCGGTGGTGGCGCTGCAGCGCGGCGAGGCCCTGGCCCGCATGCGCCGTGCCTTCGGCGGCTGGGTGGAGGCGGTGTACGACGAATCGGCGCCCGACAACTTCGCGCCCGTGCTGGGCCACTCGACGCCCGGCTATGAACGTGCGCTGCCGCAGGCCTGCGTCACCGCCGCGGTGCTGGAGTTCGGCACCGGCCGGCCGCAACGCATGCTGGAGCTGCTGGTGCAGGACCAGCGCGAATGGATCGCCGGCCTGGGCCGCGACCAGCCCTCGGCCACGCGGCGCGCGCTGCTCGACTTCTTCTACCCGGCCGACGAGGGGTGGCAGCGTGGGCTGGTGGCGCAATCGCGCGAGACCATCGGCCGGGCGCTGGCGTTCCTGGGTACGACGGACTAGTGTCCTGTCCCACTCATACGTGAGCAAAGTCGATGCAGCTTTTGGAGGATCGAGTCAGCGGTGGCTGTCCACT
>NZ_CAXFDV010000425.1:0-6894 GCF_964001545.1 uncultured Aquincola sp. | reverse complement strand
CGGCGCCTTCCACCAGGTGGGCCATGCCACGCCCGCTCGCGGGGGCGTGCGGCGGCGCCAGGTCGGCCAGCTCGAAGGGGATGTCGGCCGGCCCGGGACTTTCCTGCCTCAGCATCCAGCGCGCCCACAGGTGCATCAGCCCCAGGTAGGCCGCGTAGGCGCCCACCAGGGCCAGCGCATGGCGCAGCGCCAGGGACTGCACGCCGGCCTGCATCAGCAGGGCCGACAGGCCCCAGCACGCCGCCAGCGTGAGCATGGCGATGCAGCACACATGCAGCCGCAGCCAGCGGCGGTTCAACAGGTCCTGCCGCACCTGCCTTTCAAAGCTCGCGGCTTCCGCCGCGCCCCGGCCCACGGCGCCTTCAGGCCGCCGGCTCGGGCGCGGGCGCGGTGGCGGGCTTGGCCGGCAGCAGGGCCGACACCTGCGTGCCCAGGCCCGGGGCCGAGCGGATGGTGAGCTGGCCCCCCGCGGCTTCCACGCGGTAGCGCATGCCCAGCAGCCCGTGGGCCGAGCGGGTGGGCTGCGTGGTGTCGAAGCCGGCACCGTTGTCGCGCACGGCCACCTCCACGCCACCGTCCTGCTCTTCCAAAGTCAACTCGACGCGGCTGGCCTGCGCATGCTTGGCGATGTTGGTGAAGGCCTCCTGCACCAGGCGGTAGGCGGTGAGTTCGTCGGCCGGCTCCAAGGACACCGGGCTGAGGCGGCTGAACACCTCCAGCTGGCTGCGCTCGCCGAACTCACGCGCCAGGATTTCCAGCGCCGGCACGAGGCCGAAGTTGCTGAGCGTGGAAGGCCGCAGGTCTTCGATGATGCGGCGCTTGAGCGCGATGCCGCTGTTGAGCGTCTCGCTCAGGTGGGCCAGCCGTTCGGCCGCCTCGGGCGAGTTGCCGCCCAGCCGCGACTTGATGCGCGCCGCATCCAGCTTGGCGGCGGTGAGCAGGGCGCCCAGCTCGTCGTGCAGCTCGCGCGCCAGCCGGCTGCGTTCGTCCTCGCGGGCGGTTTGCAGGTGCTGCGCCAGCTCGGTGAGCTGGCGGGTGCGTTCGGCCACCTCACGCTCCAGCTCGTCGCGCTGTCGGGCCACGGCCAGCGCGCGCTGCTCCTGCTCGGCTTCCAGCGCGCGGGTCTGCCGCAGGTACATGAACAGCGCCAGCAGGCTCACGGCGCTCATCGCGCCCACGCCCATGCGGTGCAGCATCAAGGTGTCGTAGATGCCGCGCCGGCTCGACGCCACGCGCTCCGACTCCACATCCATCAGCGTCTGGGACAGGTTCCTGATCTCGGTCATTTTTTCTCTTCCGATGTCCAGCAGCAGCAGTTCGCGCCACGCATCGTGTCGGCCTTCGCGGTAGAGGGACATCACCGTGGCCAGTTCCGAGAGCTTGGCATCGAGCGCCTGGTTCATGCGCCCCATGGTCTCGGCCTGCGCCGGCAGCGGGGCGTAATAGTCGCGCAGGAAGCGTTGCGATGCATGGATCTCGTCGAGAGCCGCACGATAAGGGTCAAGGTACTGCTCCCGGCCGGTGAGCAGGAAGCCTCGCTGGCCGCTTTCGGCGTCCACCGTGCGCCGTAGCAACGACTGCAGGTGCTCGCGCGCATCGGCGATGCGGCCGGTTTCGTCCAGCGCCCGCGTGGCCTGCAGGTAGGCCGTCTCGGTGATCAGCACCATGGCCAGACCCGCGATCAAGGCCAGCGGAAACAGGAAAGGACTGCGCTTGACCCGCGCCAGGATGTTCAGGGCCGCGGCTTGCATCTACACTTGCCTTCGTATATCAGACGATCGTTAGGGTTGTATCGAGCATGATCAGAATCGCCATCGTGGATGACCATGCCATTGTGCGCTCCGGTCTCAAGCAGTTCTTCTCGGAGCAGGTGGACCTGCGGGTCACCGGTGAAGCCGCCAACGGCCGTGAAGCACTGGACCTGGTCCGCAAGGGGGAAGTGGATGTGCTGGTCATGGACTTGTCCATGCCCGACCAGAGCGGCGTCGATGCACTCGCGGCCATCAAGGCCCGTGCGCCCGACCTGCCGGTGCTCATCCTGAGCGGCTTCCCCGAAGAGCACTACGCCACCACCTTGCTCAAGCAGGGGGCCAGCGGCTACCTCAACAAGGAATGCGATCCGCAGGAGATCGTCACCGCCATCCGCACGGTGTACCGGGGCCGCAAGTACATCACCTCGGGCGTGGCCCAGCTGCTGGCCGATGGCCTGTCGGGCGCGGGCGACAAGGCCCCGCACGAGACGCTGTCCGAGCGTGAGTTCCAGGTGTTTCTGCGGCTGGCCAAGGGCGAAACCATCGGCCACATGGCCGACAGCATGTCGCTGAGCGTCAAGACGGTGAGCACCTACCGTTCGCGCGTGATGGAGAAGATGAACCTGTCCTCCAACAGCGACCTCACCTACTACGCCCTCAAGAACGGGCTGATCCAGTAAGAGGAAGCGCCCGCGCCCGCCAGGCGCGGGCAGCGCCGCAGCCTGCCGGGAGGGCAGGCTGATGGCGCAGCGCTTCAGATCAGGTCGCCGTGGTGGGTATCGCCACCGCCGCCGGCTGCCAGGCGCTCGCAATAGTTGATGAGCGCATCGATCTCGTTGCTCTTGTCGAACACCTTGTCGGCGCCCAGTTCCAGGCACTTGCGCCGCATGTCGGGCGTGGCGTAGTTGCTGAAGACCACCAGCTTGCAGCTGCCGCGTGCCCGCACGGTCGAGCGCAGCACGCCCAGGCCCGAGCCGCCCTTGAGGAAGATGTCGATGATCACCAGGTCGCATTGCTGCGCATGGTGGTTGAGCCAGTAGACCGCGCTCGATTCGTCTTCGGCGGTGCCCACCACTTCCAGCGGCACCATCTCTTCCAGCGTGGCGATCAGGTTCTCGCGAATGACAGGGCTGTCTTCGACGATGTAGGTCTTCAGGTTCACCATCGAATCTTGCGGCATCTGGGCATTGCCCGGCACCGCCGATGGGGGCGATGCGAGCTTCGTTCTCGCCGGTGGGTGATGGCTACCAATGATCAACGACACGATTCATGCCCCGGCGCGCTCAAAAACTCTAACAGCCACCCGTGGTGCTGGCCGTCAGATGTTTCCTACAGCGCGCGCGACCGGTAGGCACATCCGCGGTTCACGGGACGAGGTTTGATTGGGCCTGCGCGCCCGCTGGCGGGCCATCGGCTTGCAACGCGAGCCGGTGTCGGACATCGCCTTGCGCAGCAGGCGGCGGTAGGACGCGAACTACGCCGCCTCACGGCGCAGTCCGCTGGGCCGGGCCGTGGTGGCGTCCAGATACTGCACCGCACTGCAAAACCCTGTTGCAGGCATTGAAGGAGATTCGCATGAACAAGACCCTGACGCTCAAGACCGTTTTCGTGGCCGGCGTGATCGCGCTGTGTGGTGGTGCCAGCGCTGCCGACCAGATGCCGCGTGCCGAATACAAGGCCATGAAGGAGCGCATCAGCGCCGACTACAAGGCTGACAAGGCCGCCTGCGATGCGATGTCCGGCAATGCCAAGGACGTTTGCCAGAAGGAAGCCGAAGCCAAGGAAAAGGTGGCCAAGGCCGAGTTGGAGTACCGCCACAGCGGCAAGGCCAAGGACGGCGAGAAGCTGGCCATGACCAAGGCCGAGACCGCCTATGAAGTGGCCAAGGAGCGTTGCGACGACAAGTCGGGCAACGACAAGGACGTGTGCGTGAAGGAAGCCAAGGCCGCCGAGACCCGCGCCAAGGCCGACGCCAAGGCCGCCAGCAAGACCGGCGAAGCCCGCAAGGACGCGATGGAAGACAAGCGCGAAGCCAACTACGAGGCCGCGGCCGAGAAGTGCGATGCGATGAGCGGCGATGCCAAGTCGCAGTGCGTGGCCAGCGCCAAGGCCCGCTTCGGCAAGAGCTGATCACCGCGCGCGATGGCCGACGTGCTGCACAGCGTGGCGGATGACGAGTCTCGTCTGAGCCGGCTGCTGGAGACGTACACGGTGGTACAGGGCCGGCCCGACGCTGCGGCGGAAGGCCAGGCCCTGGCCGCGCAGCTGGCGATGGAGATGCATGCCTATTCGCTGGCGGTGCGGCAGGCCCTGCACACGGCCCTGCCGCATGCAGGCGCCTTGCTGCCGCAGGACAGCGACGGCCTGGCGCAGTGCGAATGGCTGGCCGCCCGCGCGGCAGCCGCCGACCTCAGCAGCCCGCAGCGCGATGCACTGGTGGGGCAGTTCCGCGAGGCCTTCGACACCATGCGCGCGCAGCAGCGCAGCCACCTGTGGCCGCGGCTGCCGGCCAACCGCCTGGCCGCGCTGGACGCCGACTACCGCCACAGCGCGCAGGCCGCGCGCGAAGCCTGGAAGCGGCTGCGCCAGCGCGACCAGGCGCCGGAAGACGAGTCCGCCGACCCGGTGGGCCCGGGCGACGCCGACACCTGAAGGGCGCGCCGCCAGGCGCGTGCTTCAGCGCGGGCTGCTGCCGCGGCGCCGCTGCAGCAACGCCAGGCTGGCCGCGGCCGCCAGCGCGCTGATCACCGCGCCCCAGGCGATGTCCACCACCACGATGTGCACCGGCCAGCCGCGCAGCGTGGCCAGGTTGGTCAGGTCGTAGGTGGCGTAGGCCAGCGCGCCGTACAGCGCGCCCAGCCCCCAGCCCTGCCGCGGCGCCCGCGCCCGCCAGGCCGGCAGCACCGCAAACACCACGACGCCCACCGGATAGGCCAGGTAGAACAACGCAGCCGCGCCCCAGCGGGGCTCGGGCAGCAGCAAGGGGCCCAGCGCCGCCTGGTAGACCGAGGGCATCACCAGCCCCAGCCACACGGCATCCAGCGCCAGCATGCTCACCAGCGCGCCCAGATAGGCCAAGATCGAAAGAGGCATCCGCAACACTCCCGGCAACGCCGGTCAGAGCGTCGCCTCAGGGTTCAAGTTCCAGTCGGGGCAGGGCCTGCATCAGGCGCTCGGTGGCGGCCACGCCGCTCAGCGCGGTCACCGCGTCGATCTCTGCCTCGTCGTAGGCCAGACCATAGCTCAGTGGATGGCCTTCCAGCCGCCGCGGGCCGATGCGGGTGGCGGCATGCAGCCGCCGAAAGCCCGTGTGGCGCGCATCGGCGCTGATGCGCAGCGCCAGCGCATGCACCACCTCGGCCGGGCCTTCCAGGTGGTGGCAAAAGCGCCCGCCATCGAACACCAGCAGGCCGGTGACCTCGTGCGCCGCATTCCACAGGCGGGCCCGGCGCACGATGTCGGCGATGGTCGAGACCTTGACCGACGGGTCCAGCTCGCTGGTGTAGAGCACTTCGTACAGGGGGAAAGGGGACACTGCGCCTCGGCTGTTCTTGTAACAGCGGGCAGGCTAACCGTGGGCGCCGCACCGCGCCATGTCAAATGACATGGCTGCCTCTGGCCGCGCCGCACCGCGATACTGTTGCAACCGCTTCCTTGCCTGGCCGATGAATACCAGCCTCGAACCACCACCGCCCCCGCGCGCCCCCGTGCCGTGCACCGCCTGCCCGCTGCGGCGCATGGCCGTCTTCAAGAGCAACTCGCAGGACGAGCTGCTGTTCCTCAACAGCTTCAAGGACGCCCACCTCACCGTGGCCGCCGGCCAGCCCATCGTGTGGCAGGGCCAGGCCGCCACGCTGGGCACCTTGTTCTCGGGCTGGGCCTTCCGCTTCAAGTCGCTGTCCGACGGGCGTCGGCAGATCCTCAACTTCGTACTGCCGGGCGACCTGATCGGCCTGCAGGACCAGAGCCACGAGGTGTCGCCGCACGGCGTGGAAGCCTTGACCGACGTGGAGCTGTGCCGCTTCGACACCGACCGGCTGTGGACGCTGTACAGCCGCTTTCCCAAGCTGGCCTACGACGTCACCTGGCTGGCTGCGCACGAAGAAAGCCTGGTCGACGAGAACCTGCTGACGGTGGGCAGGCGCAGCGCGTCGGAGCGCATCGCGATGCTGATGCTGCACCTGTACAAGCGCTCGGTGGCGCTGGGCCTGGCGCAGGACGGCCAGGTGCCCTGGCCGGTGAACCAGCAGCACATCGCCGATGCGGTGGGCCTGTCGCTGGTGCACACCAACCGGACGCTGCGCAAGTTGTATAGACAAGGCCTGTTTGCCGTGCAGGACGGCTGGCTGCACCTGCCCGACCCCGGCGCGCTGGGCCGGCTGGCCGACTACTACGAGCAGCCGGTGCCGCGCCGGCCGTTGATCTAGACGCTCAACCCCGGGCCACGAGGGCCACCACATCGGCCCAGCGGGCCAGGGCCGCGCGCATCGCGGCCACCAGCGCGGCCGGGTCGTCGCCGCCCGTGGCCGGCACCGTCACGTCGAACACCTGCGGCAAGGCCGCCGGCCCGGTGTTGCTGGCGTTCACGTCGCCCGGCCGCAGCGTCCACACCACGCGCAGCCGGGCCTGCGCCGGCGCGGCGCTCAGGTCGAAGCGCTGCACGTCGGCCACCAGGCGCCATTGCGGCGTGCCGCCTACGGTGGCCGGCCAGGCGGTCACGGTGGCGCCGGGCAGGCGCTCGGCCAGCAGCAGTGCCAGCGCACGCGGCAGCTGGGCCTTGACGGGTTCCACCCAGCGCTGGCCGTCCTGCACCGTCAGGCCGCTGCCGGTGGCCACCACCAGCGAAGAGCGATCGACCGCATCGGGCACCGAGATGCGGCCCACCTGCAGCGTGGTCACCCGGACAGCACCCGAGGCCGCCGGCGCCGGGGGCGTGGCGCCGCCCGCGGCGGTGCCGGCATCGGTGGGCAGCACGCTGTGCCATGAAGGGGGTGGTGAGCCGGCGCAGCCGGCCAGCAGCAGCGCCGCCGCCAGGCTGCCGGCCGCCATGAAGGTGCGCGGGTGGGTCATTCTTTCTCCGTCTCGAGGGGGTTGAGGCGCTTGCCGCGCAGCAGCGACTCGGGCTGGCGGTCCAGCGTGTCGG
>NZ_CAXFDV010000424.1:0-2266 GCF_964001545.1 uncultured Aquincola sp. | reverse complement strand
TGGAACAGCTTGCCGCTGACCATCAGGTCGGTCACGCGGCCCATGTTCTTGTAGCTCTCGCGCGTGACGGTGGGGTAGTACAGCAGCTGCTGGCTGATCATCTCGCCCAGGAACTCGTGTTTGGGCAGGTGGTCGGTCACCAGGTCGTGGTAGGCCAGCTCGTCCTTCTGGCGCACGCCGTGGATCAGCACCACCTGCTCGAACTTCTCGTAGGTGGCCGGGTCGCGGATGATGCTCATGAAGGGCGCCAGGCCAGTGCCGGTGCCCACCAGGTACAGGCGCTTGCCGGGCAGCAGGTAGTCGATCAGCAGCGTGCCGGTGGGCTTCTTGCCCACGATCACGGTGTCGCCCACCTGGATGTGCTGCAGCCGGCTGGTCAGCGGGCCGTCGGGCACCTTGATGCTCAGGAACTCGAGGTGTTCCTCGTAGTTGGGGCTGACGATGCTGTACGCGCGCAGCAGCGGCTTGCCGTTGACACGCAGGCCGATCATCGTGAAGTGGCCGTTGGAAAAACGCAGGCCGGCGTCACGCGTGGTGGTGAAGGTGAAGAGGCGGTCGGTCCAGTGGTGGACGCTCAGCACCTTTTCTTCGTGGAATGCGCTCATCGCGAGAGATCCTGATGCAAAGGGGTTGGATGTGGTGTAGGCGGCGGCTTGCCCGCGATTTTGCCCTGCGCCGGTGCGTGCTTCGCCCGATTGCACCAACTCGGCTCCCGATGTAGCCTGCACTACATCCGCGTTAAGTGAATGCTACATACACGGATGGTGCGCGGCAAGCCCGAACCGCTGGCGCGCCTCTTGCACAAGGCATCTTCACCACACGCCCCACCTTTGCAGCGGCCGATGAACGAACACACCAAGACCGATGGCCTGCCCGGCCTCGATGTGCCCGCGGTGCCGCAGGTGCTGGACCGTGCCCGCCCCCGCAACGAGCGCATGGCCAGCGGCAAGATCGAATGCAACGCCTGCCCGGTGCTGTGCCAGATCTCGCCCGGCAAGACCGGCGCGTGCGACCGCTACGCCAACAGCGATGGCACGCTGGTGCGGGTCGACCCGGTGCTGTTTTTGCGCCGCGGCCTGCAAGCCCCGGCCGACCAGGCCCTGCCGCTGGACGGCAGCGCGCCTGCCGATGCAGCCGCCAGCGGCGACGAGTTCTTCGTCACCGGCGTGGGCTCGTCCACCACCTACCCCGACTACAAGCCGGCGCCCTTCATCGTGGCCAGCCAGGCGCGTGGCGTGGACATGGTGACGGTGGTCACCGAAGGCATCTTCAGCTACTGCAGCTTCAAGGTGAAGATCGACACCGACCGCTGGCTGGGGCCCGAGCAGGCCAACATCCGCTGCAAGGGCGAGGTGGTGGGCCACGTCACCACCGCCGAGTACGGCTCGCAGATGCTGTCGCTGGGCGGCGTGCACCACCTCACCGGCGGCAGCAAGAAAGAAGGCCGCATCACCGTGGAGATGATGCAGGCGCTGGGCAACAAGCAGGCGGTCGACCTCAGCATCGACGGCGGCTCGCAGATCACCATCGAGGCCGGCCGGCCGCCCATCGTCAACGGCGTGGAAGAGCAGCGCATGCGCGTGGGCTGCGGCTCGGCCACCATCGGCATCTTCGCCAAGCAGTTCTGGGGGCAGTGCGACGAGGTGGTGGTGGTGGACGACCACATCACCGGCGTGCTCACCGAGCACCAGGCCGGCAAGTGCCTGGACATGAAGCCTTCGGGCCTGAAGGTGCGCGGCCGCAAGTCCACGCCGGGCCGCTACTTCCAGGTGGCCAATCCGGGCACCGGCTGGGGCGGCACCGACATCGCCGACCCGCTGTCCATCATCGACAGCTGGGACGCAGACGTGGCCTGGCCCGGCCTGCGGCTGCTGATGACCTCCACCACCGGCGAACATGCCGCCTGGTTCGTGCTGGACGAGCAGTTGGTGCCGCAACCCGCGCCCATGCCGCCCGCGGTGCAGCGGGTGGTCGAGCGCATCGGCGAGAACTGCGAACCCTCGCTCACCTCGGTGCTGTTCCTCGGCGGCGCGGGCGGCAGCCTGCGCGCCGGCGTCACCGAAAACCCGGTGCTGCTGACCCGCGCCATCAAGAGCGGCATGGTCAACGTGACCTGCGGCGGCGCGCCGGCCTATGTGTGGGGCGGTGGCGGCATCACGGTGATGGTGGACGTGATGCGCATGCCCGACAACAGCTTTGGCACCGTGCCCACGCCGGCCATCGTGGCGCCCATCGAATTCAGCATGAGCATGGCCGACTACCAGGC
>NZ_CAXFDV010000423.1:0-6838 GCF_964001545.1 uncultured Aquincola sp. | reverse complement strand
CGCAGCGGCGGCTCCAGCACCGACAGCAGCTCGCAGTGGATGCCGGCGACCTGCGGAAACAGCTCGTCGTACAGCGCGTGCCCGCTGTCGGTCAGGCTCACCACCGCGCGGCGGGCATCACCGGGCCGGGCTTGACGCATGACCAGCCGCTTGCCCACCAGCGAGCCGATGGCGCGCGAGGTGCGCGCCCGGTCCAAGGCGGCTTCTTCCGCCAGCGCCGACGGCGCCAGCGGCCCGCGCGCGGCCAGCAAGGCCAGCAGCCGCCACTCACGGCGCGAAATGCCGTAGCGCCCTTCGCACAGCCGGATCACCGGTGCGCCGCCCAGCGTCAGCAGCCGCATCAACCGGTAGTTGAGCAACTCGTCGAGCCGTTGCGGTGGGGTGATTCCCGACATGGATTGATTTCTGCAACTGATGGGTCGGTGACTAGAGTGCAGGGCAGCTGGCAGCCCGACGGGCAGCCCCG
Source organism: uncultured Aquincola sp. (assembly GCF_964001545.1). Classification (NCBI taxonomy): domain Bacteria; kingdom Pseudomonadati; phylum Pseudomonadota; class Betaproteobacteria; order Burkholderiales; family Sphaerotilaceae; genus Aquincola; species uncultured Aquincola sp. The sequence continues at coordinate 6,372 of NZ_CAXFDV010000423.1, read as the reverse complement.
GAGCACACCGATGAACCGCCACCCGCTGCATGCTACCGCCCGCCCCGCGCAGGCCCCCGACGCCCGGCGCCGCCGCCTGCTGGCCGCGCTGCCCGCCGCCGCCGTGCTGGGTCCATGGCCGCTGGCCGGCCGCGCCGCTTCGCTCGACGGCCCGCTGACCGTGGTGGTGCCCTACGCGCCCGGCGGCACGTCGGACGTGGTGGCCCGCGTGGTGGCCGAGCGGCTGCAGCCGCTGCTGGGCGTGACGGTGGTGGTGGACAACCGCACCGGCGCCGGCGGCCGCATCGCGATGCAGCAGGTCAAGCGCACGCCGGCCTCGCAGCACGTGATCGTGCTGGGCAACCCGGCGGTGATGGTGGTGGCGCCGGTGGTGTTCAAGGACGCGGGCTATGAGCCGGCCGACTTCGCGGCGCTGTCCAACGTCAGCCTCTACGACTTCGCCATCGCGGTGGGCCGCGAGGTGCCGGTCAAGGCGCTCACGCACCTGGTGGCCTGGCTGCGCGCCAACCCGCAAAGCGCCAACTTCGGCGTGCCGGCCACCGGCAGCCTGCCGCACTTCTTCGGGCTGATGCTGGGCGAGCTCACTGGCCTGCAGCCACAGATCGTGGGCTACCGCGGCTCGGCCCCGCTGGCCACCGACCTGATCGGCGGCTCGCTGCCGGTGGGCATCGACACGCTGGACGCGCTGCTGCCCCAGCATGCGGCCGGCAAGCTGCGCATCCTGGCGATGTCGGGCACGCAGCGCGCGGCCTTCGCCCCCGACATTCCCACCTTCACCGAGGCGGGGCTGAAGATCGCCGCCAACGGCTGGAACGCCTTCTTCGCACCGGCCTCGATGCCGGCCGAGCGGCGGCGGGTGCTGTCCGATGCCATCGCCACCGTGATGAAGGAGCCGGCGCTGCAGGCCCGCTTCACCGAACTGAAGTTGACCCCGGTGAGCAGCACCGCGGCGCAGACCGAGGCCATGCTGCAGGCCTACCGCGCGCAGTGGCTGCCGGTGGTCAAGCGCTCCAACTTCCAGGCTTGAGGCCGGCCGCACCCATGAACGTGCTTTTCATCATGGCCGACCAGCTGCGCTGGGACCACCTGTCCTGCGCCGGCCACCCGTACCTGCGCACCGCCCACCTCGATGCGCTGGCCCGCCGCGGCGTGCGCTTCGACCGCGCCTTCGTCAACAGCGGCGTCTGCGGCCCCAGCCGCATGAGCTACTACACCGGCCGCTACCCCATCAGCCACGGCGCCACCTGGAACCGCGTGCCGCTGTCGGTGGGCGAGGTGACGATGGGCGAGTACCTGCGCGGCGCCGGCCGCAGGCTGGCGCTGGCCGGCAAGACGCATGTGATGCCCGACCAGGCCGGCCTGGAACGCCTGGGCATCGACGGCCAGACCGAGCTGGGCACGCTGCTGATGCGCGGCGGCTTTGAAGAGGTGGACCGCTACGACGGCCATCACCCGCCCGGCAGCGAAAGCGGCTACCCCGCCTACCTGCGCGCCCAGGGCTACGACAGCGCCGACCCCTGGACCGACTACGTGATCGCCGGCATCGACGCCCAGGGCCAGGTGCACAGCGGCTGGCACATGCGCCACGTGCACCTGCCGGCGCGCGTGGCCGAGCGCCACTCCGAAACCGCGTACATGACCGACCAGGCCATCGGCTTCATGCAGCGCCAGGGCAGCCAACCCTGGGTGCTGCACCTGAGCTACGTGAAGCCGCACTGGCCCTACATGGCGCCCGCGCCCTACCACGCGATGTACACCGCCGACCAGTGCCTGCCGGTGGTGCGCAGCCAGGCCGAGCTGCAGCACGCCCACCCGGTGGTGGCGGCCTACCGCCAGCAGGAAGAATGCGTGAGCTTCCAGCGAGACGACTGCATACGCACCGTGCGGCCGGCGTACCAGGGGCTGATTCATCAGCTCGACGATCACCTGGGCCGGCTGTTCAACGAGATGGAGCGGCTGGGCGTGCTGGACGACACGCTGATCATCTTCACCGCCGACCACGGCGACTTTCTGGGCGACCACTGGCTGGGCGAGAAAGAGCTCTTCTACGACACCGTGCAGCGGGTGCCCTTCATCGTGGTCGATCCGCGGCCCGAGGCCGATGCCACCCGCGGCACGGTGGATTCGCGCTTCGTGGAAGCGGTGGACGTGCTGCCCACGGTGCTCGACCTGCTGGGCGTGCCCGGCGCCAGCCAGCGCATCGAAGGCCGCAGCCTGCGGCCGCTGCTGGAAGGCACGGCCACCGACTGGCGCGGCTTTACCTATTCAGAGCTGGACTACGGCTTTCGCGAAGCGCGCCGCACGCTGGGCATGACGCCGCAGCAGGCGCGGGCCTTCTCGCTGCGCAACGAGCGCTGGCGCTACGTGATGTGGCTGGACCAGCCCGAGCAACTGTTCGACCTGGCCGCGGACCCCGACCAGATGCACGACCTGGGCACCGACCCCGGCCATGCCGGCGTGCGCGCCGAGCTGCGCAACCGCCTGCTGGACTTTCTGGCGCGGCGCAAGCACCGCACCACGATGAGCGACGAAGCCGTGGAGCGCTCGACGGCAGCGCACAAGCGCGCGGGGGTGTTCTTCGGGCAGTGGTGACCTGCCCCCACGCGGACGGTCAGAAGAGCCGTTCCATCGCCACGTCGATCACCATGCCGGCCAGGCTGTAAATCAGCGAGCCGATCAGCGCCGCCACGAAGCCGGTGACGTAAAAGCCCTGCAGCACGCTGGCCGCCATCCAGAAGGTGATGGCGTTGATGACGAAGAGGAACAGCCCCAGCGTCAGCAGCGTGACCGGCAGCGTCAGCAGCACCAGCACCGGCCGCACGATGGTGTTCAGCAAGCCCAGCACCAGGGCCGCGATCAGCGCCGAGCCAAAGCTCTGCACCGCCACACCGGGGTAGAGATAGGCCACCAGCAACAGCGCGGCGGCCAGCAGCATCCAGCGAACGATCAGCTTCATGCGGCGCAGCATACCTGCTGCGCCTGGCCTGTCGCGTCCATCAGACAAGGAGAGGTTCTTAATGGGAACTGTTCTCATTCTTGTTAAGATCTCTTAACGTTGTCTCTGGTTCTTTCCCATTTCCAAGCCATGACCCTTGCACGACCGGCCGCCGCCGTGCCCGCAGCGCCCGCCCCGGCACCGCTGCGCCCACCGGCCCAGCGCGACGAACTGCCCGGCGGCGCCCGCACCGCGCTCACCGCCGGCATCGTGGTCGCGCACGTGGCGGCGCTGTGGGCGCTGCTGCAGGTGGATGCGGTGCGCCAGGCCGTGGCCGAGGTGGCGCCCATCGTGGTGGACATGGTGGCGCCGCCGGCGCCGGTACCCACGCCACCGCCGCCACCGCCCCCACCGCAGCCGCGCCCCAAGACCCCGCCGGCGCCCGCGCCGATCATCGCGGCCGCGCCTTCGCCTTCGCCCACGCCGCCCACCTTCGTGGCACCGCCGCCGCCGCCCGAGCCGCCGGTGCCGCAGCAGGTGTTCACGCCCCCGGCGCCGCCCGCGCCACCAGCCCCCGCACCCGCCCCGGCCGGCCCGAAGGTGGTGCCGGCCAGCGCGCTGCGCTGGCGCGTGCAGCCGCCCATCGAAGTGCCGCTGGCCTCTCGCCGCATGGGCGAAAGCGGCACCGTGGTGCTGCGGGTGGTGGTGGACACGCGCGGCATGCCCGCCCAGTGGTCGGTCATCCGCTCGTCGGGCTATCCGCGGCTGGACGCCAACGCCACCTCGGCCATGGCCCAGGCCCGCTTCGAACCCTGCACTGAAAACGGCGTAGCCGTCGTCTGCGAAAGCACGGCCACCTTGTCTTACGAACTGGAGCGTTGACCCTCGATGGAACCCACCAACACCCTTGGCTTCGGCCACTTCATTGCGCAAAGCGACGCCGTCGGCAAGACGCTGCTGGGCATCCTCATCGTGATGTCGGTCGTGTCCTGGGCCCTGATCGCGCTCAAGGGCATCACGGCGCTGGTGCGCAACCGCCGCAGCACCGCCTTCCTCGACTTCTTCTGGAATGCCCGCTCGCTGGACGCGGTGCAGCACGAGATCGCCACCCATGGCGCGCGCGATCCGTTCTCGCACCTCACCGCCCATTCGATGCATGCGCAGGCCCACCATGCCAAGCACGGCGCCGCGCGCCTGGCCGAAGCCGGCAGCGCCAACGACTTCATCACCCGCACCATCAAGAAGGTGCTGGACGAAGAAACCACCCGCCTGGAAAGCGGCCTGACCACGCTGGCCACCGTCGGCGCCACCGCGCCCTTCGTGGGCCTGTTCGGCACCGTCTGGGGCGTGTACCACGCGCTGGTGGCCATCGGCATGAGCGGCTCGGGCACGCTGGACAAGGTGGCCGGCCCGGTGGGCGAGGCGCTGATCATGACCGGCATCGGCCTGGCCGTGGCCATCCCGGCCGTGATGGCCTACAACGCCTTTACGCGTAGCAACCGCGTGCTCACCGCCCGCCTCGATGCGTTCGCGTATGAGCTGCACAGCTTCCTGACGCTGGGCGAAGCGCCCGGCGCCGGTGCGCAGCAATCGGCCGGTGCCAGCGTGCGCCCGCTCAAGCCCGCGGCCTCGGCGGCCTGACGCGGCGCCCAGGAGTCCACGACCATGGCTTTCGCTTCCTTCGACGCCAAGCGCAGCAATGCGCCGGTGGCCGAGATCAACATGGTGCCGCTGATCGACGTGATGCTGGTGCTGCTGGTGATCTTCATCGTCACCGCGCCGCTGCTCACGCAGGCCGTCAAGCTCGACCTGCCCAAGGCCGATTCGCAGGCCAACCAGCCCAAGCCGGAGCGCATCGAGTTCGCGATCGACGCCGCAGGCACCCGCTACTGGAACGGTGAGCCGGTGACGCGTGAAGTCGCGGCCGAGCGCTTCCTGGCCGAAGGCCAGAAGCAGCCGCAGCCCGAGATCCAGCTGCGCGCCGACCAGGCCGCGGCCTACCGCAACGTGGCCGAGACGCTGGCCGATGCCTCGCGGGCCGGCCTCAGCAAGATCGGCTTCGTCAGCGAGCCCGAGAAGCGCTGATCCCGCGCGGCCTGCAAGGGCCGTCGCCTTTTTCCGGATTCCGGCCAGCCATCGCCCGCCGGCAGCCGGTGGCCGCGCCCTGACGCGGCCACCGCTCATCGTCACGACCCCAGACACCAAAGACTGACTTGAGGGACAACCATGTCTAAACGCACTTCCCGCCCCGCGATGCTGCCGCTCGGCGCCCTGGCCGCCGGCTTCGGCTTTGCCAGCCTGGCCCTGGCCCAGACCGAGCCGCCCAAGAAGGAATCCGAAGCACTGCCCGTGGTGCGCGCCAAGGCCGCGGCCGAGACGGCCACCACCAGCAAGCAGAACGTGCAGGCCACCGACACCCGCATTGGCAAAGGCAAGCAGGAGCTGCGCGACGTGCCCCAGTCCATCACCGTGCTGACCGAGCGCCTGATCGACGACCGCAACCTCGACACGCTGAAGGAAGCACTGAAGAACACCGCCGGCATCAGCTTCCAGGCGGCCGAAGGCGGCGAAGAAGACATCCGCCTGCGCGGCTTCTCGCTGCAGTCCACCGGCGACATCTTCATCGACGGCCTGCGCGACCCCGCCTTCTATGAACGCGATTCCTTCAACTGGGACCGCCTGGAAGTGCTGCGCGGTTCGGCCTCGATGCTGTTCGGCCGCGGCTCCACCGGCGGTGCGGTCAACCAGGTGAGCAAGCAGCCCTTCAGTTACGACCAGAAGGAAGTCTCGGTCACCATCGGCTCGGGCAACTTCGTGCGTGCCACGACGGACCTCAACGTCAAGACCGGCGAGAACTCGGCCCTGCGCATCAACGCCATGGCCAACAAGGCCGACAACTGGGGCAACAAGATCGACAAGCGCGGCATCGCGCCCACCTTCCGCTGGGGCATCGGCCTGCAGGACGAATTCAGCGTCGGCCTGTACCTGCTGGACAACGACAACGGCGTGACCTACGGCCTGCCCTGGCTGAACGGCGCCGGCAAGGACGGCGGCCCCGGCCTGGTGCCGGTGAGCCCGAAGGCCTACTACGGCATGGCCAGCGACTACGCCAGCGCCAACGTCACCATCGGCACCGGCAGCCACCTGCACCGCTTCGACAACGGTGGCGAACTGCGCAGCGTGCTGCGCATCTCCAAGTACCAGCGCGACCAGCGCGCCAGCGCCGTGCGCTTTGCCGCTGCCAACCTGCAGCCTGGCCGCCAGGCCGTCACCCGCGACACGATCAGCGACGCCACGGTGCTGACCCGCGGCACGCAGAACAAGATCATGGACCTGGACACGGTGGCGCTGCAAAGCGACTACACCGGCAAGTTCAAGGGCTTCGGCGGCACCCACGACGTGGCGGCCGGCGTCGACTTCACCGGCGACAAGTTCAT
>NZ_CAXFDV010000422.1:0-1588 GCF_964001545.1 uncultured Aquincola sp. | reverse complement strand
GGGCGACAGGCTGCGGCCGAGGTCGCCGGAGGTCAGCATCGAGAGCACCGGCAGCAGGTTGGCCGTGATCTTCTGGTAGTGCTCGCGGTTGTGGCGGAAGGTGCGCACCTGGGCGTCGAGCACCTTGTTGCGCTGCGACTGCGGGACATGGTGTTCGTAAAAGGCGACCAGGGCCAGCAGGTCCGCACTGGCTGCCTCCGACGGGCGCTTCATGTTGCCGCGGTGCGCGTCATGCAGGAGCTTCTTCATCTCCGGCTGGTCGCGCCAGCCGGCACCGAGCAGCCGTTCGTAGAAGCGGCGCAGCGTCGCTTCCAGCACGGGCTCGATGCCGCCCTCGATGTACTTGGTGAGCTTGACCAGGTTCGGTCGCTCCTCCAACTCCACCAGCCCCTGCACAACCACGTTGACGGCGTCCCAGCCGAAGGCGGAGAAGGCGCCAGCCGTGTCCGTCGGCATGATCGACTGGATCCGCGAGGCGATCTCGGTGGGCTTTTGCCAGTTGAAGGTGAAGTCCAGGCGCACGCCGGCTTCAGGAAAGGCGGGGTGGAACTCGAGAAAGGTGTCGGGGTCGCGCCAGTCCTCGCAGGCGCGCTGGGTGACACGCTTCAGGCGGCGGCTGTTCTTGGGGTCGATGACGATGACCACGTCGCCGCGACGCACGGCCTGCGTCACCAGGTTGGCCAGCGCCACGCCTTTGCCGGACTGGGTGGTGCCCACCAGCAAGGTGCCGCCTTCGAAGTTCTGCAGCGGCCGGTGCAGGGCCACCTCGCGTGGCTCGACTCCATGGATGTAGGGCAGGCCGATCTCTGCATCGGGTTGCGGGCGTGCGTCGTAGCCCAGCACCTGGAGCAGGCGGGGCGACACGGTGAACTCGCGGTAGTCGACCTTGGCCAGTTCATAGAGACGCTGCGAGTGGACGGGCCGCCACTCGAAGCCGAAGCCCAGAAACACCGCGTCAGGCTTCTCCGTCCAGCGGGCGACGGCCCGTGTGCTCAGCACCTGGATGCCGCGGCCGGAGAGCGAGGCGCGCAGCACCAGCGTGTGAACGCCCTGCGCCAGCCGCAGAACGCCCATCGCCAGGCAGAAGCCGGCGAGCGGGAGTGCGAGCTGTCGCGGGAGGAGGCCCAGTCCGCCGGTGACTGCGAAGAACAGCAGGGTGGATGCCCAGACGGCGGCGGCGTACACCTCGTAGGCGCGCCGCCAGGGCATCTCGTAGCGGCGCATCAGCATGTCAGGGCTCCTCGTGCGCGGCGGGCTCGAAGGCGGCAGGGTCGAAACCATCGATGCAGGCTGGGGCAACGACCAGCCCGATGGTCGGCTCGCCGCGGAAGTCGGCCGTGACGGTGGCCGGGCCATCCCGCCCGGCATGCACCAGCAGGCCGACATCGGCCAGCGCCCGACCCGCCAGCGCGGGCTGCACGCCACGCCGTTCCAGTTCAGCCAGCGGCACGAACAGGCCGGCCGCGACAGGTGCGGCGGCCGCAGCGCTGCCGGGCCCATTGAGGGTGCTGACGATGGCCGCGAGGGCATCGCGCACGGCCGGGTTCAGGCGCATGGGCGCGTTCAGCTTGAAGGTGGGCGCCGCGGC
>NZ_CAXFDV010000421.1:0-5785 GCF_964001545.1 uncultured Aquincola sp. | reverse complement strand
CCGCATCGTCGGGCCGCAGGTCGTGCAGGCGGGCGTCGATGGTCACCTTGTACAGCCGCATCGGCAGGTGCATCGGCCCCTGCGCGGTGGCGGCCAGGAAGCGGCCATGGTGGTAGCGGGTTTCGGCCACCGCGGTGGCCCGATCGGCCGCGGCGTAGAACACGCCGAAGCTGCCGTCGGAAAACCGGCTGCCCAGCGGATTGAGGTGCGTGAAGGCCGCCATGATGGGCCCGGTGCCGGGCCCGAAGATGCGGTCGGCCGGCGGCACCAGCTGGATCTGGCCCACTTCGTCGCGCACCCGGTCGTTGGTCATCGCTTCCAGCGCATACAGCGCGTCGAAGTCTTCGGGGCTGGCCACGCGGTCGAACAGATAGACCGACGGATGGCGCGTCGGCACGATCCGGCAGGCCTGCGCCCACCGGACCCGGCGTACGGCGGTCACGACCATCCACCTCCACGCACGGCATCCAGGTACTGGCGCACCGCGGACAGGTCGCTCATGTTGCCGGCCAGCATGCGCTCGAGCGCGCTGCGCCCGCCAAAGGGCGCGGCCGTGTTGGGCCGACGCACCCAGGCATCGGCGGCGGCGGTATCGGGCAACAGGATTTGCAGCGCCTTGTAGATGCCCAGCAGGTTGGACAGCCGCTCCAGCGTGTCGCGCGACAAGTGCGCCTTCTCGGGCTGCTTGCGCCAGGCAAACAGCGTGGACCGGCCCGGGCTGCCCAGCAGCACCAGCTGCTCATCCACCGACAGACCCCACAGGGCCGCGATGCGCTCGAAGGCCCGCAGGCCGGCGGCGGACATCTGCTGCTCGGTGATGGCGTCGAGTGAGGGGCCGGTGTGGGAGGCAGGCAGAGCGGTCACGCTGGAAATCCGGTTCGGGACATGAGCTGGATACTAGTCCATCCACGGACTATGGGGCAAACCGGGGTCAGCCGTGTGGTGAAGGCGAGGATCCCAGGTGCGCCAACCACCAGCCAAAGCCCACCCGCTCCTGCTCCAGCCTGAGCGCGGACTGGTGGCGATGGGCGCGCAGATCGTCGTAGACCGCGGCTTCGGCTGCCGTCAGGCGCGGCAGGTCGTGGCGGATGGGCTGCGACTCCTCCCCCCAATGCAGGCGGTGCGCGAGCAACGTCTGCGCGTCCATCAAAAAGGACTCGACCGCGGGGAAATGCAGGCGCAGCTGGTCGAGGATGGCAAAGCCGTGGGTGTCGATGTCGCCCCAGTAGCGCAGCCTGCAGCGATGCAGCCAGGCCGCCTGCGCCAGTGCGTCCCAGCCGTAACCGGCGCCGAAGACGACCATCGCGCCCGCCACCGCGGGAAAGGCCAGGAAGTTGGTCTCGTTCTCGGTGATGAAGACCTGCGCCACGGGCAGTGACAGGGCGGCAAAGCTGTCGGCGTCCAGCGTGATGTCGGGCAGCGAGCCGGCATAGGCCGGGCAGCCCGGCAGGCTGGGCAAGGCTGCATCGAGCAGCCGAAAGCGGATGCGCACCGGCTTGTCACGGAAGCCGTAGCGGCGGCCGAACTGAAGCGCGCCGCCGGCCGTGTCATCGACTGCCGCAGCGTCCAGGGCCAGGTCCAGCAACTCGGCCAGCACACCGCGATGGGCCTCGATGAACTTGCTGTCCACCCCCGGCGCATCGACCTGGCGCAGGTAGACGCCGGGGCGCGGATGCGCCTGCATCCAGCCAACCACGGCCAGCAGGCGTTGCCAGCGGTCGGCCAGCGACAGCGCCTGGATCGGCCGCCGCCGGAGCCAATGCTGCAGGGCCGGCTGCGTCTCGGCGGTCTGGCGCCAAAGCGCCTCGAAGCGCTGGGCCTCGCCGGTCTTGCCGATGAAGGCCAGTGCATCGGCCAGCGTGTCCAGCCACAGCGCGGCCGGCAGGCGCTGCAGGCCTTGCACACGGTGGTTCCACTGCCGCCATTCGATGCGCACCGGGGGCGTGCCGGCGATCTGGTGCACCCAGTCGCGCACCGCCTCAAAGCGATCGGCCAGGTCCGCGGCGGCCGGTGCCTTCAAGGCCAGGCGCAGCGGCCAGATCGCGGCTTGGGTGTCGGTGTCCGTGTCCGTGACAGCGGCGGCGCGCAGCAGGTCGCCGCGCTCCCACAGCCGCCGCACCTGGGCGCGCAGGTCTTCCGTCGTGGTCCATGCCGGTGTCATGCGCCGGCCTGCGCGGCGTGGGCCTCGGTCATCGCCTGCGCCTTGTGGGCGCGGTATTCCTCGATGGACAGGCAGCGCAGCCGCGAGTCGCGCCCGCCTTCGTTGTGCACGAAGCCGACGCTGGCGACGAAGGGCTCGATGATGTGGATCTTCTGCAGCGGCGTGACGATGAGCAGCTGCAGGTTGAGCTGCTGGAACAGGCGCAGCCCGTACTGGGCCGACTCGTCGGAGCCGCGGCCAAAGGCTTCGTCGATCACCACGAAACGGAACGAGCGCGAGCGCACCGCGCCCCACTCCAGCCCGAACTGGTAGGCCAGGCTGGCAGCCAGCACGGTATAGGCCAGCTTCTCCTTCTGCCCGCCCGATTTGCCGCCCGAGTCGGAGTAGTGCTCATGCTCGGCATCGTCCGCGCGCCAGCGCTCGCTGGCGGAAAAGAGGAAGCCGTTGCGCACGTCGGTCACCTTGGCGGTCCATCGGCGGTCGGCATCCGACAGTCCTTCGCGGCCACGGAAGCGGTCGATGATGGCCTTGACCTGCAGGAACTTGGCCTCCGAGTACTGCTCGTCGGCCGAACCGGTCAGCGCGCCTTCGGTGCAGGCGCGCAGGTCTTGCTGGAAGTCGCGCACCTCCGCGTCGGGGCTGGGCAAGGCCAGCAGGCGGATGTAGCGGCCGGGGTTGTAGTCGATGGCCTGCAGCGACTGGTTGATGGTCTCGACACGCTGGCGGATGGTGTCCCGCTCACGGGCCAGCTGGGCATTGAAGTTGGCGATCTCGTTGATAGTGTTGACGTTCAGCAGCTCCTTGAAGCGGGCCTCGAAACGCGGCAGGTCGTCGCCGCGCAGGGCCTGCAGCAGGCGCTCGTACTCCGGCAGCGCAGCCAGGCTCACGTCCATCTCCACCGTCTCGGCCTTGAACTCCTCCTTGAAGCCGCGCATCGCATTGACGATGCGCTCGGTCAGGCGGGCCAGGCGTTTGTCTTCCGCATCGATGCGGTCCTGCAGCCACTTGCGCAGGTCTTGCTCGCGGTTGTCACAGGACTCGACCGACAGGTGATGCTCGCCCAGTGCCTGTGCGCGCCAGGCCTCCAGACGCGCATGCTGCGCCGGGTCCAGCGGCGAATCGCTCACCAGGCGGGCCGCCTGCTCGCGCAGCTCTTCGGCCGCGGCCTGCTTGGTGGCCACTTCCGCCCGCCGGTCGCGGGCTTCATCGCGCTGGCCTTCGGTCGCGCTCAGGCGCTGCTGGGCCGCCTGCAGCTGGCGGCCGAGCTCTTGCAAAGTATCGGAGGCGGCCTCCAGCCGGGCCCGCTCTTCGCCCAGCTCGGCGATCTGCCGGGCGGGCGTGCGCCAGTCGATGTCGGCAAAGCGCGTGAACTCCTCCAGCCGCGCCAGCGTCAGCAGGCGGCCGCTCAGCTCACCGCGGGCCTGCTGCAGCTCGGCGATGCGCTGGCCCAGCGCGGCCAGCCGCACCTCCAGCGCCTGCCGCTGGTCGCGCAGCGTGCGCAGCTTGTCGGCATTGCTCCATCCCAGCACATAGCGGCTGCGATCGTCGATGCGGCTGCGGTCGTCCTTTTCATGGCGGCCACCCGGGTCCTTGATCTGGCCTGCGCGGGTGACGGCCCGCGCCTCGCGCCGGAACTGCTGCGCATCGGCGCAGCAGGCCACGTCGAAGCGCTGACGCAGCTCCTGCTCCAGCCACTCGAAGTGCGGCGACTCGGGCCGGATGAGCAGCTTGCGCACCAGCGATTGCGCATGCAGGGCCGCGCCTGGTGCGCTGCGGCGCGGCCGCACATGGAAGTACACGAGCCGTGCGCCCAGGTGCTGCCGCTCCACCCACTGCGACACGGCCGCATAGTGCAGGTCGGGCACCAGCAAGGCCAGGCCAAAGCCCCGCAGCAGCCGTTCGGCCGCGCCCTCCCAGTCGCGCTCGTCGTCGCGCACCTGGATCAGCTCGCCGGCAAAGGGCAGCTCGTCTTCGGCGATGCCCAGCGCCTGGCACAGCGCATCGCGGATGCGCACCTGGGCGGCGTCGATGTTGCTCTTGCGGCGCTGCAGGCTGTCGATCTCGTCAGCCAACGCCTGATGGGCCTCGCGGCCCTTGCGGAAGTCGAAGTCCTCTTCACGCTCACGGTTGTCGAGGTCGGTGATGCGCTCGCGCAGGCTTTCCGCGCGCTGGGCGATGCTGTGCTGCAGGGCCAGAAAGCCCGCCTCCTGCGCCGGCTCACCGGCAGCCGCGCTGTCTTCCACATGGGCCAGCAGCGCCTGGTAGCGCCGGGCCTTCTCCTGGCGCTGGTCGCGCTCCTGCGTGAGCCGGCGCATCTCGGCGGCCAGTTCTTCCAGCCGGTCGCCGCCCTGGTCGCGCAGCGCGCGCTCCAGCCGCGTCAGGTCGAGCCGCTCGGCTTCGCGCTGGCGGTCCAGGCGCTCGACCTGCGCGTCCAGCCGCAGCGCGTCTTCGGCCAGCAGCTCAAGCCGGCGGTCCAGCAGCTCGCCCTTGAGGCACGCGAAGTAGGCACGCAGCTGCTCGCGCGCTTCGCGCCAGCCCTGGATCTCGTCCACCAGCGCGCGGTGGCGTTCACCGTCGGCCACCAGGGGCGTCAGCAGGTCCACCTGGCGCTTGGCCTTGAGCACCGCCTGGTGCGCACGGTCCAGGTCGTCGAAGTGGCGGATCAGGGCTTCGATGCGGCTGGCCACGTCGAAGGGCTCCAGCATGTGGCTGCGTACGAAGTCGGTGAGGTTGCCCACCGACTTCATCGACACCGTCTGGTGGAACAGCTCCAGCGCCTGCTCATGCTCGATGCCGAAGCGGCGGCGGAACCAGGCCGCATAGGGCGGAAAGCTGTCGAACAGCTCGCAGCCCGCGCTGCGCAGCCGCTTGCGCAAGGCGGTGATGTCGCTGCCAAAGCCGCTGAAGTCGTCGGCGATGTCGAGGGCCCGCTCGGCCGCCACGAACAGCCGCAGGGGCTGGCCCTGCGGATCCTTCAGCCAGAACACCTGGGCCAGGGTCACGGCCTGGTCATAGCCCTCGTTGCGAAACACGCCCGCGATCACCGACCAGCTCGACGCATCGCGCAGCGCCACCGGCCGTGCGCTGCCGGTCACTTCGTTGCGCTCGCTCTTGTAGTGGCCCAGCACGTAGGAGCGCAAGGAGCGCTCACGCGCCTCGGCCCCCGCCGCCTTGTTGTAGGCCACGCGGTGCGCCGGCACCAGCAAGGTGGTGATGGCATCCACCAAGGTGGACTTGCCCGAGCCGATGTCGCCGGTGAGCAGGCCGTTGCGGCCATCGAGCTGGTACCGCCAGACGCAGCGATCGAAGGTGCCCCAGTTCAGCACCTCCAGCCGCTGCAGCCGAAAACCCACCCGGCTGTCATCGGCGACGAAATCCAGGCCCGGCGTTGAAGCCTCAAGCATCGGCCGCTCCCTGCCCCGCCGAAGCGCCGGCAGGCGAAGAGAGGGCCAGGCGGTAGGTCTCCAGCCGCGCGTCGAAATCGGCCAGCCACTGCGCATCGACAAAGGCCTTGAGGATGCGCCGCACCTCAAAACGCCCCGGGTCCGCTGCGGCGCCGGCCACCGGCTTGAGGCGGCGCAGAAAGCCCAGTTCCACCACCTTGCCCAGGGTGGCGTCGACCTG
>NZ_CAXFDV010000420.1:0-2667 GCF_964001545.1 uncultured Aquincola sp. | reverse complement strand
GTGCTGGTGTCGCTGCTGCTGGCGCCCTGGCGCATCGCGGTGGCCTCGGGCGCGGCCTTCATCGTCTCGCAGCTGCTGGACGTGGCGGTGTTCAACCGCTGGCGCGCCCAGTCGTGGTGGAAGGCGCCGCTGGTGGGCTCGTCGGTGGCCTCGGTGCTGGACACGCTGATCTTCTTCGCGCTGGCCTTTGCCGGCACCGACCTCGACTGGCTGGCGCTGGCCGCCGGCGACCTCAGCGTCAAGTGGCTGATGGCCGTGGTGCTGTTGCTGCCCTATCGCTTGATGCTGCCGCGCCTGCAGCTGTGGGTGCCCGCCATCCGCTGACCAGCCATCCCCCTTGCGGGCGATGCCACCCCCGCGGATGCGGGCCAAGAATCGGCACCCAGGAGGCAAAAGCATGCAATTCATCACCCCTTCATCGTTCATCCAGATGTCCGCGCCGCGTGCAGGCCGTTCGCTGCCGGGGGTGAAGTTCGTGCCGGCCGACAGTGCCACGCCGCGGCGCGGCAGCCGCCCGCTGGTCAGCTATGCGTCGGCTGAGGGCACTGCCTGGTTCGAGACCCTGATGGCCGACCTGCCCGAGCCGACGCCGGCTGCGGATGCGGCTCCCGGCCGCCCGCGCTGAGCCGTTTCACCGTGCAGTGCTAGGCTCCGCCGCCAAAACGGCAGGAGTGGGCTTGAGCTGGTTTCCCCAAGCGGCGCTGAACGAAGGCGTCCAAAAGCGCGAAGTGTTCGGTTGGGCGATGTACGACTTCGCCAACTCGGGCTACACGACGGTGGTGCTCACCGCCGTCTTCAACGCCTACTTCGTGGGCGTGGTGGCACAAGGCGCCAGCTGGGCCACGCTGGCCTGGACGCTGTGCATCGCCGTCTCCAGCGCCATCACCATGTTCACCGTGCCCGCATTGGGCGCGCATGCCGACCAGCGCGGCGCCAAGAAGCGGCTGCTGGCCTGGACCACCGCCGGCTGCGTGCTGGCTACCATCGGCCTGGCCTTCTGCGGCCGCGGCGACGTGGCGCTGGCGGCCGTGGCGGTGGTGGTGTCCAACGTCTTCTATTCGTATGGCGAGGCGCTGAACGCCGCTTTCCTGCCCGAGTTGTCGCGCCGCGAGGCGCTGGGCCGTGTGTCCGGCTGGGGCTGGAGCTTCGGCTACTTCGGCGGCATGTTGTCCCTCGGTCTGTCGCTGGGCTATGTGCTGTGGGCGCAAGGCCAGGGCCAGCAGGCCACGCAGTTCGTGCCCGTCACGATGCTGATCACCGCGGGGGTCTACGGCGTCGCGTCGCTGGCCACCTTTGCGCTGCTGAAGGAGCGGGCACGGCCGCAGCCGGCCGCCGCCAGCGCCCAGGGCGGCATCGGCGATGCCCTGGCCCGCCTGGCTCGCACCGCGCGCGAAGCCGGCCAGTACCGCGACTTCGCCTGGCTGATGGCCTGCAGCACCGCCTACCAGGCCGGCATCGCGGTGGTCATCGCGCTGGCAGCGGTGTATGCCGAGCAGGCGCTGGGCTTTGCGCAGACGGACACGATGGCGCTGGTGTTCGCGGTCAACATCGCCTCGGCGGGCGGTGCCTTCCTGTTCGGCTACTGGCAGGACCGCATCGGCCACCGTCGCGCGCTGGGCGCCACGCTGGTCGGCTGGCTGCTGATGACGCTGCTGGCTTACGCGGCCACCAGCGCGCCGCTGTTCTGGGTGGCGGCGGTACTGGCCGGCCTGTGCATGGGCTCCAGCCAATCGGCCGGACGGGCGCTGGCGGGCGTGCTGGCGCCCGCCGACCGCCTGGCCGAGTTTTTCGGGTTATGGACCTTCGCCACCCGGCTGGCGGCCATCGTGGGGCCGCTGACCTACGGCCTGGTCACCTGGTTGACGTCGGGCAACCACCGGCTGGCCATCCTGTCCACCGGCGCGTTTTTCCTGCTGGGGCTGGCGCTGCTGCGGCCGATCGACGTGGCGCGCGGCATGCGCGCCGCCACGGCCGGCGACACCGTCAAAGCTTGACCCGCTGCGCCAGGGCCCGCACGCCGGCCCAGCGCTCGGCCAGCGCCTGCAGCGGCGCTGGGTCACCCGTGGTGTAGAGCGCATCGGGCTGGCCGGTGTCGGTGATCGGGAGCTCGGCCGCCAGCGCGGCGGTGCGCCGCGCCACGGCCTGCGAGGTATCCACCAGCTGCACCTGCGGCCCCAGCTGCGCCTGGATCTGCGGCGCCACCAGCGGGTAGTGGGTGCAGCCCAGCACCACCACGTCGCAGCTGGCCTCGCGCAGGGGCGCGGTGTGGCGGGCGATCACCTCGGCCACGGCCTGGCTGTGCAGCGGGTGCTGCTCGATCGCCTGCGCCAGGCCCACGCAGGCCTGCAGGTGGAACCGCACGCCTGGCGCCTCGGCCAGCAGTGCGGTCTGCAGGGCCGCGAAGCGCTCGCTGTGCAGCGTGCCGCGGGTGGCCATCACGCCGACCTGGCCATTACGCGTCATGCCCAGCGCCGGCTTGATGCCAGGCTCGATGCCGACGATCGGCCAGCCGCCCAGCTCCGCGCGCAGCGGGTTCACCGCCGCCGCCGTGGCGGTGTTGCAGGCGATCACCAGCAGCTGCGCGCCCCGCTCGCGCAGGAAGCGCGCCGCGCGCCGCGTGCGCTCGATGACAAAGTCTGCATCCCGCTCGCCATACGGCGCGTGGCC
>NZ_CAXFDV010000419.1:0-4082 GCF_964001545.1 uncultured Aquincola sp. | reverse complement strand
TGCTGCGCAGGCTGGCGGCGTCGCCGGTGCTCCAGCCCGCGGGCGTGATCGCGTCTTCCTGCGCTTCGGTCTTGGCGCGCAGCGGCTGCCCCGACGGCAGGCGGATGCCGCCGCCCTTGATGGCCAGCGCATCACGCACCTGGGTCCAGGCGGTTTCGGTGGTGCTGAACACCGTTTCACCGGCGCCATTGAGGCTGACGCCGATGCCCAGCGGCGCCAGCGCACGGTCGAGCTTCTTGACGTTGTCCTGCAGCGTGGCGCCGGCTTCCAGCGTCACCGTCACCGGCGCGCTGCGGCCCTGGCCGAGCGAAAAGCTCAGCGTCTCGCGGTCCCCGGTGCTCAGCGCCGCGCTGTCCAGCCCGCGGATGGAAAAGCGCCGGCGCGCCGGCGTTTCGGCACTGAAGCGCAGCTGGCTGTCCAGCGCGCCGCCGGTCATCAGCTCGCGCTGGCGCCACAGGTCGTCCAGCGATTGCAGCTGCCGCCCGGCGGCGGTGGCGCTGCTGCTGGTCGCCGTCTGCTGCAGGCCGTGGTTGCTGCTGGTGGCCGCGCGCTGGCTGGCCAGCTGGGCGCTGAGGGTGTTCTTCAGCTGCTGCAGCTGAGAACTCATGCGCTCCAGGTAGTCGAGCGTGCGCTGGGCGTCTGCCGTCTGCTGGTTGCGGTCGGGGTTCCAGTTCTGGCGCGCGACGCGCAGCGGCCGGGCTTCGTTGCCGCTGCCTTCGGCCGCAGCCGCTTCGCCCGCCGAACGCGCCTGCGCCGCCGTGGTCGGCCGGCTGCCTTGCGTGTTGACGGTGGACGATACGGCTTGCATGGCGTGGTCAGATGACGTCGAAGAGCGACAGCCCGCTCACCTTGGCGTAGGCCTTCTGGGTGGCTTCCAGCGCGGTGCTGTAGCCCTGCAGCTTGACGGCCGCTTCGCTGTAGTCCAGGCCGCCCAGCGTCAGGCCGGCCTGCTTGTTCGACAGGCTGACGTTGGCATGGTTGTCGCCCAGCGTCTGCAGCGTGTTCTGCGCACCGCCGATGCCGGCGATCAAGGTGCTGATGCGGTCGATGCCGCCGTCCACCGCCGTCATCGTGGTGGTGAGTTCGGCCCGCACCGCGGGTGTGTTGACGCTGACGCCCGACTCGAAGCTGCTGATCGTGCGGTCGAGCTGGTTCAGCAGCGCGGCCATCTGGTCCAGGTGCACGTTGGCCGGCTGGGTGATGCCGTTGCCCACCACCACGTTCTGCACGCCGGCATTGCCGGTCCAGCCGTAACGCGAGCCCGCCGGCTGGGTGTCGTCGAGGCTGAGGGTGGGCGTGTTGGTGGCCGTGCCCGAGAACATGTAGCGGCCTTCCTGGTCGCGGCTGTTGGCGGTGAAAAAGAGGCTGTCGCGCAGCGACTTGAGCGAACCCGCCATCGCCGCCACGTCCTCGGGCGTGTTGCCGCCGTCGGACCCCCACACCAGCAGGTCGCGCACCTGCAGCAGGTCGGTGCTCATGCCATCGAGCAGGGCTTCGTTCTGCTGCAGCCGGGTGCCCAGTGCGCTGATGTTCTCGCGGTACTGGTCCAGGGCCGCTTCTTCGCGGGTGAGCCGGGACAGGCGCACGGCCGTCACCGGGTCGTCCGACGGCACCGTCAGCTTGTTGCCGCTGGCGATGCGTTCGAGCATTTCCTGCGCGCGCGCCGAGGCGTTCTGCAGCGCGGCGTTCATGGTGTTGTGGTACTGGGTGCTGGCAATGCGCATCGGTCCGCTCCCGTGATCAGATCATGCCCAACGTGCTGTCGAACAGCTCGTTGGCCACCTGGATCACCTTCATGTTGGCCTGGTACATCTGCTGGTACTGCAGCAGGTTCACGGCCTCTTCGTCCTTGTTGACGCCGCTGGTGGACTTCCAGCTGGCCTCGGCCTGGTTGCGCACCGTCTGGGCGGTGCTCAGCGCGGCCTGGTTCTGCTGGCTGTCGGTGGCCAGCTTGCCCACCAGCTGCGAATAGACGTCGCCCAGCAGCACGTTGCCAAGCGAGGTGAGGGTGACGGGTTGCTGTTGAAGCGCGATCACGGCCAGCAGATTGTCGCTGCCGCCCGGTTGCAGCGGATCGCTTGAAAAGCCCAACTTTTGCGGCAGAACCGCCGGATTGATCTTCAGCAGGCTGGTGGAGCTGGTGGCATCGAACACGAACAGCGGCTGCCCGGCCGAGCCGTCGGAGCCATAGCCCGCCGTCAGCTTTGCATTCACGTTGCTCGAGAGCTGGTCGGCGGTTTCGGTGATCGAGCGCGCCAGCGGCGTGAGGATGCGCGCCTGCAGGTCGTCCAGCCCGCCCAGCTGGCCGCCCAGCGGCGTGCCGGCCAGCGAGAATGTCTGGTTGGCGAAGTCGAGCTTGAGCGTCTGGCTGCCGTCGGGGTTGACCTGGGCGCGCATGGTCGACGGGGTCGAGCCCACCACCAGCGGCTGGCCGCCGCGCAGCGACACGCTGCGTGTGCCGTCGGGCTGGTTCACCACCTGCACCTGCACCAGCTTGGCCACGTCGTCGATCTTCTTGTCGCGCTCGTCGATCAGGCCGGAAGCATTGACGCCCAGGCCGGTGGCCGCGGCGATCTTGTCGTTCAGCCGCGCCACGTCGGCCGACAGCGTGTTGACCTGCTGGACCACCGTGTTGCGCTGCTGCGCGATGGCGGTGCGCTGGTTCGACAGCACCGTCTGCAAGCTGTTGAAGCGCTGGGCCAGCGCATCGGCCGCGGTGATCACCTGCTGGCGCAGCGGCGAGGAGCCGGGCTCCACGCTGGCCGCGTTCAGCGCCGAGAAGAACTGGTCCAGGCCGCCGCTGATGCCCGACTCGCCATCGCCCATCACCTGTTCCAGCTGGGTCAGGTAGGCCTGCGACACGTCGCGCTGCGCCAGTTC
Source organism: uncultured Aquincola sp. (assembly GCF_964001545.1). NCBI lineage: Bacteria > Pseudomonadati > Pseudomonadota > Betaproteobacteria > Burkholderiales > Sphaerotilaceae > Aquincola > uncultured Aquincola sp. Next base: position 1,202 of record NZ_CAXFDV010000419.1, on the reverse strand, counting down.
GGAGGCGGCCGTCCACATCTGCAGGCTTTTGTAGCTGTCGCTGAAGCGGATCAGCGCCGGCACGTTGACGCCGGCGCCCACGGCGGTGGCGCCCGAGCGGGCCGGCTGCACCGTGGCCAGCTGCACACCCTGGCGGGTGTAGCCGTCGGTCATCACGTTGGCGATGTTCTGGCTGGTCACGTCCAACCCGATCTGGGCGGCGCGTGTTCCGGACAGGGCGGTCTGAATGAGGCTCATGGACGTCGATCCGGGTTGGCGGGCCCAAGCCGGGCCCGCTCACAAGGGGAAGGCGACCGGCCGGCCGCCGGACTTAAGCCGGGGCGAACCCGAAGCCGCTCAGCGCTTGGCGGGCGGGGTCGCCGCGGGCGTGGGCGTGGGCGTCGGTGCCGGCAACAGCTGGCGCAGCAGCGCATCGGCCACGCCGAAGGCGCGCTGGCTGGCCATCTGGTCGGCCATCAGGCCATCGGCCAGGTCCAGCATGTCGTCGTTGGTCTTGTTCTTGAACGGGCTGTCCTCGTCGGCCAGCTCGCGCATGCTGCTGCGCATCTGGTGCAGCATCTGCTTGATCATCTGCGCCTCGAACTTCTCGGCGGCCTGGCCGGCCTTAATGCGCAGGGCTTCGTCGTCGGTGGCGGCAGGGCCGCTGGCGCGGCCGCGCAGGGGTTCGGTGCCGTTCATCAGATCACCACCAGTTCGCCGTCGATCGCGCCGGCCTGGTCCAGCGCCTGCAGGATGGACATGATGTCGTCCGGCGTGGCGCCGATGCTGTTGATGGCGTCGATGATGGTCTGCAGGTTGGCACCGGCCGGCCACTTGAACATCGTGCCCGAGCCCTGGTCCACGTTGACGCGCGACTGCGGCGTGACCGCCGTGTTGCCGCGACCGAAGGCATTGGGCTGGCTGACCTGCGGCGTCTCCGAGATCACCACCTTCAGTGAGCCGTGCGACACCGCGGCCGGCTTGACGGTGACGCCATCGGCGATCACCACCGTGCCGGTGCGCGAATTGAAGATGACCTTGGGTACCTCGCGGCCGACGTCGATGGGCAGCGCTTCCAGCGCTGCGACGAAGGCCACGCGCTGGGTCGGGTTGGCGGGCGCCACCACGTCCACGCTGGTGGCGTCGCGGGTGCTGGCCACCGGGCCGTAGGCCTTGTTGATCGATTCGACGATGTTGGTCGCGGTCTGGAAGTGCGGGCGCTT
>NZ_CAXFDV010000418.1:0-6464 GCF_964001545.1 uncultured Aquincola sp. | reverse complement strand
GACGACAGCACGCGGGTGCTGAAGCAGAACTTCCCGGACAGCAAGTTCCTGTCGGATGGCCTGCGCGAGCGCGAGAAGGCTTGGTGGCAGTTTTGGTGAATCCAGCCCCCTGACGCCGCCTACGCGGCGCCAGCCCCCCGGGGGGGCGGTGAGCCGCCCCTTGAGGCGGCTCGGCGGGGGGCTCACGGCTTGGGTCAACGGCTGCTGCGGCGGCCGTTGCTGTTTCCGCTACTCGTGCGCTTCGGCGAGGTGATGGAGCCAGTCGAGCGCTTCTTGCTCGCTGGTGGCCAGCGTCATGGGCGGTAGCGCGGCGCGCAGGCGGCGGCCGTAGTTCATCTGGGCCATGCGGGGGTCGCACACCACCAGCAGGCCGCGGTCGGTTTCGCTGCGGATCAGGCGGCCGGCGCCCTGCTTCAGGCTGATGGCGGCATCGGCGACGAACAGCTCGCCGAAGGCATTGCCGCCTTCGCTTTCGATGCGCTTGACCCGCGCTTCCACCAGCGGGTCGTTGGGCGGCGGAAACGGCAGCTTGTCGATCAGCACGCACTGCAAGGCATCGCCCGGCACGTCGATGCCTTCCCAGAAGCTTTGCGAGCCCACCAGCACGCTGGCCGGGTTGGCCAGGAAGCGCTGCATCAGCGCCCGCTTGGGCTGCTGGCCCTGCACCAGCACCTCCACGTCGCCACCCGCCCAGGCCAGCTCGTCGCGCAGCGCCTGGGCGATGACCTGCATCGCCCGCAGCGTGGTGGTGAGCACGAAGGTGCGGCCGCGCAGCGCACTGGCGCAGCGGCCGGCCAGCCGGCCCACCGCCTCGGCATGGCCGGGATCGTTGGGCTTGGGAAAGCGTGGCGGGATGAAGAGGCGCGCGTTCTCCGGGTAGTCGAAGGGGCTGCCCACGCGCAGCTTGGCCGCGTCTTCCAGGCCGGCGGCCACGGTGAACCAGCGCATCTCCTCGTCGTCGCCCAGCGTGGCCGAGGTGAACACCCAGGCCCGCGGCGCGGCGTTGCGCTGCTCGGTCAGCAGCTGGCGGATGTCCAGCGGCGCTTCGATCAACCGCGCCTGCTGGGCGCTCAGGTCCACCCAGCGCACATGGTCGGGCGTGCCCGGCTCCACGAAGTGTCGCGCCATCTGCACCGCATGCTCGGCGCGGGCCTGCAGCCGCTGCAGGTCGGGCTGGCCGTCGCTCACGGCTTCCAGCGCCTGCACCGCGGCGTCGAAGGCGGCGCCCACGTCGTCGATGGCGTCGAGGAAGGCGTCGTGCCCGGCCCGCTCGGCCCAGCGCAGCTTGAGGGCGGCATGCACCTCGCGCAGCGGGCCGACGGCGGCGATGCGCAGCTCACGCGCGGCGCGGTCGCAGGCGGCGGCCAGCGCCTGCCAATCGGCCTGGCCGCGGGCCAGCTGCTGGCCCAGACCCAGCAGGTCGCGCGACAGGTCCACCAGCTGCGCCGTGCCCAACGCGCGGCCCAGGAACTGGGTGCCCACGTCCACCAGCTGGTGGGCTTCGTCGAACACCGCCGCATCCACCGTGGGCAGCAGCTCGGCCACGCCGCTGTCCCGCAGCGCCATGTCGGCAAAAAACAGGTGGTGGTTGACCACCACCAGGTCGGCCGCCATCGCGTCGCGGCGGGCCTTCATCACATGGCAGTCGCGGTAGCGCGGGCAGTCGGTGCCCAGGCAGTTGTCGCGGGTGCTGGTGACCATGGGGATCACCGGCGAGCGCTCGTCCAGGCCTTCCAGCTCGGCCAGGTCGCCGCCGGCGGTGGTGGTCGCCCATTGCTCGATGCGGGCCAGCGCCCGCAGCGCGAAGCGGTCGGCCAACGAGATGGTCTGGCGCGCCTGTTCCAGCCGGTGCAGGCACAGGTAGCTGGCGCGGCCCTTGAGCAGCGCCAGCGTGACGGGCACCTGCAGCGCCTCGCGCAGGCGTGGCAGGTCGCGCAGGAACAGCTGGTCCTGCAGGCTCTTGGTGGCGGTGCTCACCAGCGCCCGCCGGCCCGACAGCAGCAGCGGCACCAGGTACGCAAAGGTCTTGCCGGTGCCGGTGCCGGCTTCGGCCACCAGGGCGCTGCGCTCTTCCACCGCACGGGCCACGGCCAGCGCCAGGCGCTGCTGGCCTTCACGCTCCATGTAGTGCGGGTCGGCGGCCGACAGCGGACCGTCGAGCGCGAAGGCGCGGCGCACCGCTTCAGCCAGGTCGACCACAGGCTCGGCCGGGGGCACCGCGGGCCAGGCGTCGGGCATCGCGTCGGGCACGACGTCGGGGTTGTCGGTCACTCGGTCAAGGAAAGAAGAAGGCGGGGGGATGACGGGCTCAGGCCGGCTCGGGCGGCTCCAGCTGCACTTCCAGCCGGGCGATCTGGTCGCGCAGCAGCAGCCGGCGCTTCTTGAGCCGCCGCAGGGCCAGGTCGTCGTCGGGCTGGGTCAGCGACAGGCGGTCGATCACGCTGTCGAGGTCGGCATGCTCCATCCGAAGCTCGATGAGCAGGCGCTGGGGCGAATGCAGGTTGTCGGACATGGCAGCCGGCCGAGTTTAGGCGACTCCTTCCCGTATATTGCCGTGATGTCCAGCGCCTTCCCCGCTTCCGCCCCCTCCCCCACGCCCACCGCCGCCACCGGCCACCGGCTGTCGGCCGCCACCGGCATCCACCGCGGCGACCGCGCCTACCAGCAGGACCAGGTCGAGCTGCTGACGCATGCCCGCGTGCCGGGTGTGGCGCTGGGCGTGCTGGCCGACGGCATGGGCGGCAAGAGCGGCGGGCGCAAGGCGGCCGATCAGGTGCTGCTGACCGCGCGCCAGCTGTTCGACCGCTTCGTGCCCGGCAGCGACGACGCTGCCGAGACGCTGAAGCAGCTGGTGCAGGAAGCGCACCTGATGATCAAGCTCACCGCCATCACTGCCGAGGAAGAGCCGCACAGCACGGTGGCCGCTTTCCTGGTGGGCGCCGACCGCAGCTGCCAGCTGGTGCATGCGGGCGATTCGCGCATCTACCACTTCCGCGGGCCGCATCTGGTGTCGCGCACCATCGACCATTCGTTCGTGCAGCGGCTGATCGACGAAGGCCGGCTGGCCGAAGAAGAGGCCAACAGCCATCCGCAATCCAACCTGCTGACCGGCTGCCTGGGCACCCAGCAAGACCCGCCGCTGACCCTGAACCGCATCGACCGCCTGGAAGTGGGCGACAGCCTGCTGGCCTGCAGCGACGGCCTGTGGCACTACTTCACCCCGCAGGAACTGGGCACCATCGTCGATGCGCTGCCGCCGCGCGAAGCGGCGGAGATGCTGATCAACAAGGCCCGCCAGCGCGCGCGGGGCGGTGGCGACAACCTGTCGCTGGCGCTGCTGCGCATCGATGCGATGCCGCGCGGCGGCGCCGCGGTGACCGGCGCCGCACGTTGACGGCCTGGGCCGCGTTCAGCGCGGTGCGCCGGGCGTAGGCAGCGACGGCGCAGGCGGGTCGCGCCGGTTGCGCTCCAGCACCTTGTCGCGGTGGGCCTCTGCCTCGGAAGCGCGTTGCGCGCGTTCCTTCACACGCTCGGCGGCGCGGGCCTTTTCGGCGCTGGCCTCTTCGGCACGGCGTTGCTGCTGCTGGGGCGACGGTGCCGCCGGCAGCAGCCGACCCGCAGAAGCCGACGCCGGTGCCGCGGGCGTGCGGGCGCCCGCGTCGGAGGCGCGCTGGGCCGCGCGCACGGCGGCTTCGCGCTCACCTTCGGCCCGCTCGCGCTGGCGCTGCTCGATGCCGGCCAGCCGGTCGGCCGCGCGCTGCTTGCGGGCGGCTTCGTCCAGCAGCAGGCGCTGGTTGCGCAGGCTCTCCAGCAGCTCTCGGCGCTCGGCCTTGGCCTTGTTGACGCAGGCGGTGACGACGAACTGCTGCCGGCATTGCGCCTCGCGTTCGCGGTAGCGGGCCTCGGCGGCGTTCTGCTCAGCGTCGATGCGCTGGCGCTCCTGCGCGGCCGAAGGCACGGTGGCCGCCGGCGGTGCCGAAGCAGCCGCGTCACCGGCGGCCGCGGCAGGCGCTGCCAGGCCGCCCATCGCGGCGCTGAACCCCAGCACCACACCACAGCGGCGGGCCAGCGGCAGCAGGGTCGGCCAACGGATCATGCGGGCGCCTTTCAGGTGATGCGGGTGTCGACGTCGCGCCGTTTCAGCGCCAGGAACTCGGCCGAACGCATCTCGTTCAGCCGCGAGACCGTGCGCGGAAACTCGTGCGCCAGCGGCCCTTCGGTGTACAGCTGTTCGGCCGGCACCGCCGCCGACAGGATGAGCTTGACCCGGCGGTCATAGAGCACGTCGATCAGCAGCGTGAAGCGCCGCGCCTCGCTGGCTAGGTTGGGCGGCATCATCGGCACGTTGGACAGCAGCACGGTGTGGAACTGCGTCGCGATCTCGAGATAGTCGTTCTGCGAACGCGGTCCGCCGCACAGCTGCTTGAAGTCGAACCACACCACGCCACCGGCCTTGCGGCGCGAGCGGATCTCGCGCTGCTCGATGTGCAGCACCGGGTCTTCGTCGCGCGCCTCGGCCAGCTTGTCGAAGGCCTCGTTCATCGCGGCGTCGGCCTCGGGCCCCAGCGGCGTGTGGTACATCGCCACCTGCTCCAGCGTGATGCTGCGGTAGTCGGTGCCGTTGTCCACATCGATCACCTCCATCCGCTCGTTCAGCAAGTCGATGGCGGGCAGGATGCGGTCGCGGTGCAGGCCGTTGGGGTACAGCCCCTCGGGCCTGAAGTTGCTGGTGGTGACGATGCTCACCCGGTTGGCGAACAGCGCGTCCAGCATGCGGTGCAGGATCATCGCGTCCGTCACGTCGGCGATGTGGAATTCGTCGAAGCAGATGAGGCGGAAGCGCCGCGCCACCCGCTTGCCCAGTTCGTCCAGCGGGTTCTGCAGGCCCTTGAGCTCCTGCAGCTCGCGGTGCACCTCGCGCATGAACTCGTGGAAGTGCAGCCGCGTCTTGCGGCGCAGCGGCACGGACTGGAAGAAGCAGTCCATCAGGAAGCTCTTGCCCCGCCCCACCCCGCCGACCATGTACACGCCACGCGGAATCGGCGGGCGGCGCAGCATGCGGGTAACCGCGTTGCTGCGCTGGGCCAGGTAGCTGATCCACTCGTTCTCGCAGCGCTCCAGCGCGGCGATGGCGCGCAACTGCGCGGGGTCGCTCTTGTAGCCGCGGGCCTGAAGCGCGGCTTCGTAGACCTGCCTGACCCCCATGGGCGTCAGGCAGGCAGGCCGTGCACCAGCCCGGCCGCCATCAGAAGTTGAGCGTGCGCTTGTCGACGGCGAGCGCGGCTTCCTTGGTGGCCTCGGACAGCGACGGGTGCGCATGGCAGATGCGCGCGATGTCTTCGGCGCTGGCCTTGAACTCCATCGCCACCACCGCCTCGGAGATCAGCTCGCTGGCCATCGGGCCGACGATGTGAACACCCAGGATCTCGTCGGTCTTGGCATCGGCCAGGAACTTGACGAAGCCGGTGGTGTCGCCCAGCGCGCGCGCACGGCCGTTGGCCATGAACGGGAAGCTGCCGGCCTTGTAGGCACGGCCTTCGGCCTTGAGCTGCTGCTCGGTCTGGCCGACCCAGGCGATCTCGGGGCTGGTGTAGATCACCCACGGGATGGTGTTGAAGTTGACGTGCCCATGCTGGCCGGCAATGCGCTCGGCCACGGCCACGCCTTCTTCTTCCGCCTTGTGCGCCAGCATCGGGCCGCGCACCACGTCGCCGATGGCCCACACGTTGGGCAGGTTGGTCTTGCAGTCGCCGTCCACCACGATGGCGCCACGCTCGTCCAGCTTCAGGCCCACCGCTTCGGCATTGAGGCCGATGGTGTTGGGCGTGCGGCCGATCGAAACGATCAGCTTGTCCACCGCCAGGCTTTGCGCGCCGCCCTTGGCGTCGGTGTAGGCCACCGTCACGCCACCGGCTTCGTTCTTGATCTCGCCGATCTTGACGCCCAGCTCGATCTTCAGGCCCTGCTTGGTGAACGCCTTGTGGGCTTCCTTGGCCACCTGCTCGTCCACCGCCGCCAGGAAGGTGGGCAGGGCTTCGAGCACGGTGACTTCAGCGCCCAGGCGGCGCCACACCGAGCCCATCTCCAGGCCGATGACGCCGGAGCCGATGACCCCCAGCTTCCGGGGCACCGCGCCGACCTTCAGCGCGCCGTCGTTGGACAGCACGTTGACTTCGTCGAAGGGCACGCCCGGCAGCGCACGGGCGTTGGAGCCGGTGGCCACGATCACATGCTTGGCCACCAGGGTCTCGGCTTCCTTGCCGGCGACGCTGATCTCGTAGCCGCCGTCCGCGGCCTTGGCGAAGGAGCCGCGGCCGTGGAAGAAGCTGACCTTGTTCTTCTTGAACAGGTACAGGATGCCGTCGTTGTTCTGCTTGACCACCAGGTCCTTGCGGGCCAGCATCTTCGGCACGTCGATGGACAGGTTGTCCAGGCCGATGCCGTGGTCCGCGAAGTGGTGGTGG
>NZ_CAXFDV010000417.1:0-6237 GCF_964001545.1 uncultured Aquincola sp. | reverse complement strand
GCCGCGCGCGACCTGCTGTTCGAGGCCGCCCACCGGCCCGATGCGGCCGACGTGCCGCGCCGCATCGCGGTGCTGCTGCTGGCCATCGACCTGCGCGACACGCTGCTGGGCAGCGAGCTCGACCTGGACCTGCTGGGCCACGATGCGGCGGCCGAGCGGCTGCGCGGGCAGCTGGCCGCCACCATTGAACACACCGCCGCCGCGCTGGACCGCATGGCCCTGGCGCTGCAGCTGGGCCTGCCGGCCGACCCGCCCACCAGCCGCCACCAGCCGGCCCTGGCCGACGCGGTGCAGGCCTTCGGCACCCAGCCTTCACGCAGTGCGCTGGCCACCGCGCTGCTCGACCGATCGCGCCACATTGCCGACGACCTGGCCCGCATGCAGGCGGCGCTGGCGGGCCTGCAGGTGCCGCAGCCGCTGGGCGCGGCCGAGCTGCGCTTCTTCGTCTCGCCCGAAGGCTGGCCGCTGGCGGCGCTCAAGCCCCACCTGCGGCTGGGCTCGCCCATCCTGCGCCATGCGCTGCGCAGTGCGGTGGCGCTGGGCACGGCCTACTTCCTGGCGCTGGCGCTGCCCTGGGCTTCGCACCCGCACTGGCTGGTGCTCAGCGTGGGTGTGGTGCTGCGCGGCAACCTCGACCAGACGCTGTCGCGCCGCGATGCGCGGGTGGCCGGCACCGTGCTGGGCTGCCTGCTGGTGCTGCTGTTCGCGCAGGTGCATTCGCCGCTGCTGTCCAGCCTGGTGTTCCTCCTGGCGGCGGGCACCTCGCATGCGTTTGTCAACGTGCGCTACCTGGTCACCGCCACCGCCGCCACGGTGATGGCGCTGGTGCAGGCCCACCTGGCTGACCCCAGTGGCGGCTTCGGCGTGGGCGAGCGGCTGGCCGACACGGTGCTGGGCGCGCTGCTGGCCTGGGGCTTCAGCTATGTGCTGCCCGCCTGGGAACGGCGCGGCCTGGGCCGCCTGGTGGAACGGGTGCAGCGCAGCCTGCGCACGCTGGTGAAAGAAGCGCTGCGCTGGCCCGAAGCGGGCGAGCGCGACGTGGCGCTGCGCCTGGCCCGGCGCGAGGTGTACGAGGCCATCGGCGGCATTGCCGCCAGCGCCCAGCGCACCCGGGCCGAGCCGCGCAGCGTGCAGGTGCCGCTCTATGCCATGGCCACGCTGCTCACCCAATGCCATGTGCTGCTGGCCCAGCTGGCCGCGGTGCGCACCATGCTCAACCGCCGGGCCGACCGGCTGGACCGCGAAGCGTCCGAGCAGGCGCTGCAGGCGGCCGCCCAGCAGATCGACCAGCTGCTGGCCGCCATCGGTCAGCCCGGCGTGGCGCCGCCGCTGCCACCGGCGGCGGCCGCACCGCAGACCACCGGCGACCTGCGCCTGCCGCCGCTGGGCAACCAGGAGCCCTTGCTGCCCTGGCTGCAACGCCGCCTGGGGCTGGCCGTGCAGGGCGCCCGCCGCGTGTCGGCGGCTGCGGTGGCGGTGAAGGAGGCGCCGCAGCGCGAAAACTGAGCTGCCGCGGGCGCGGCTACCAGCGCTCGGGCAGCGGCTTGGCGATGACCAGGGCCTTGCCGGCCTTGACGACGTAGCCGCCGCGTTCCAGGTCCTTCATCAGGCGGCTGACCATCTCGCGCGAGGCGCCCACGTGGTGGGCCAGGGCCTGGTGGGTGGGGCGCTCGGGGATGGTCGGGCGGCCGTCGGGGCCTGGCTGCGCCATCTCCTTCAGCACCAGCACCAGCCGGCCGTACACGTCGTTGAGCGCGATCTGCCGCGCCGACAGCGTGGCCGAGCGGGCGCGGCGGATCAGCCGCGAGATCAGCACATAGGCGAATTCGGGCCGCTCGCGCAGGAACAGCGTCAGCGTGTGCCGCGTGACCACCGCGCATTCGGTGGGCTCCAGCGTCATCACGCTGGCCGAGCGGGGTTCGCCGTCCAGGCTCATCTCGCCCACGTAGTCGCCCGCGCCGTAGAAGCCGTAGGTCACTTCGCGGCCGTTGCGGTCGGCGGCGAACACCCGCACCCGCCCCGACAGGATGATGAAGAGCGAATCGCCGGCCTCGCCCTCCTGGATCAGCAGCGCATGGCGCGGCGCCCGCAGGCGGCTGCCGCGGGCGGCCAGTTCGGCCAGCAGTTCGGCGGGCGAAGGCGCCGGGCCGGGGGAAGGAACAGGCGAGGGCAGTTCGTCGGGCATGGGCGGACCCCCTGTGGATCCGCCGATGCTATCGGGCTCGGGCCCGCCGGCCCGCCTGAGCATCCCCCTACATCGCCTGCGCGGCGGCGGCGCGGCCACCCACCCGCAGCGAGCCGACCAGCGGCGGCAGCAGGGCCACGGTGCGCATCATCTCGTCCAGGTTGTGCGCGCCCAGCTTGGTGCGGATGCTGCTGATGTGGGTGCGGGTGGTGGACACCTTGACGCCGCAGCGGTGAGCGGCCTCGGCCGGCGAATCGCCATTGCACAGGTGCATCAGCACCTGGGTTTCGGTGGGCGTCAGGCCGTGCGCCTTGCCGAAGGACAGCGCGGTGAGTTCTTCGCACATGCGGCGTTTGCCCAGCATCACCAGCACGCCGCTGGCCTGCGCGGCGGGCGCCGTCTGCAGTGGGGTGACGGCCAGCGTGGCGCGCTGGCCGAGGCCGGTGGTCACGGCCACCAGGGTGCGCAGGCCGCGGCGGCGGGCGTTGTCCATCGCGGCCTGCAGCGCGCTGGTGTCGCGCTCACGGCAGGCCACCAGCCGCCGGCCCTGCAGCTGCAAGGGCAGCCCCGCCTGCAACTGGGCGCGGGCGGCGTGGTTGGCGTGCTGCACCTGGTCGTCGGCATCCACCAGCACCAGGCCGTAGTCCACCTCGTCCAGCACCAGGGCCATCGCGGCCGCCCCCAGCGGATGGCCGCGCGGCGGGTCGTCGGCGCGCCGCAGCGGGTGCTGCGCGTCGGTGAGCTGGGTGGCCGGCAGGCCGGACCGGGTGCCCCAGGTCACGGGGCTGGCATCGAAGGCATGCGTCGTCATCTTTTCTCTCCTGGCGCAACACAACGGTTGCTTGCAAGAAAAGACTAGTTGTCACGTCTTATGTCAGGGCGTGAATGTGACCGGCAGGTTTGTGCGGTTTTCACATTCGCCAGTCGCGCCTCCTCTCACAGGGGGAGGCAGGCCGGACCGTCCTTCGTCCGCACGAGGCAGCGCCTGCCGTCAGCACCTAAGTTGCTGGCACGGCAGCTCGGTGTCCGGCTGCCGAGCCATCAGTACCAGGGCGCCGCCGGGAACGACGATGGACGAGCATGACGAGACCGAGATCCTCCATCCGCTGGAACGGCGCTGCCTCCTGCTGGCCGGTGTGGGCACATCGCTGCTGGTGCTGGCCGCGGTGCTGGCGCTGTTCGATGGGGACGGCCGCACGCCCTGGTTCCCGCCGGGCGGATGGGCAGCCAGCGCAGCCGCGCGCTGCCAGGCGCCGCAGGCCGGCCCGGCGCGGCATGAGTGCCTGCGCCAGATCGCCCAGGCGGCCCGCGCTTCGGCGCCGCTGGCGGTGGCGGCGCGCTGAGGCGGGTCGGGCCAATCTCAAAAGGTGACGGCCTGGCCGTCCTTGCGCGGGTCGGAGCCGGCGACGTAGTGCTGGCCGTGGCGCAGCACCAGCTGGGCGCCGCCGAAGGCGAACACGCCGCTGCCGGTTTCGATGGTCACCTGGTGCCCGCGGCGCTGCAGCTCGGCCACCACCTCGGGCGCGAAGCCGGGCTCCAGCGCCACCCCACGGCCGCCGGTCACGCGCCAGCGCGGCGCGTCGACCGCGGCCTGCGGGTTCTGGCCGTGGCGCAGCACGCGCATGGCCATCTGCACATGGCCCTGGCTTTGCATCGGCCCGCCCATCACGCCGAAGCTCATCTGCGGCGTGCCGTCGGCATTCATCGCAAAAGCCGGCACGATGGTGTGCGAAGGCCGCTTGCGCGGGCCCACCTGGTTGGCATGGCCGGGCTCCAGCACGAAGCCGTGGCCGCGGTTCTGCAGGCTGATGCCCGTGCCCGGCACCACCACGCCTGAGCCGAAGCCCATGTAATTGCTCTGGATGAACGAGACCATCATGCCGCTGGCGTCGGCGCAGCTCAGGTACACCGTGCCGCCGGGGCGCGGCGAGCCGTGGCCGGGGTCGCCGGCCTGCTGGCGGTCGATCAGCGCCGCGCGTTCGGCCAGGTAAGCGGGGTCCAGCAGGGCCTGCGGCGGCACCTGCATGTGGTCGATGTCGGCGTTGTGGCGGTGCAGGTCGGCCAGGGCCAGCTTCATCGCCTCGATCTGCAGGTGCACCGTGTCGACATGGTCGATGGGCAGGTCGTCGGCGCCCAGCGCTTCCAGCATGCCCAGCGCCATCAGCGCGGCGATGCCCTGGCCGTTGGGCGGGATCTCGTGCACCACCGACTGGCCGAAGCGCTGCGACAGCGTGCCGCACCAGTCGGCCCGGTGCTCGCCCAGGTCGGATTCGGTCATCGCGCCGCCGTGGGCCTTGGCGAAGGCGGCGATCTTCTCGGCCAGCGGGCCGCGGTAGAAGGCTTCGCCCTGGGTGTCGGCAATCGCTTCCAGCGTGCGGGCGTGGGCCTCGCTGCGGAACAGTTCGCCGGCGCGCGGCGCCCGCCCTTCGGGCAAAAAGCACTCGGCAAAGCCGGGCTGGCCGCCCAGCCGCTGGCCGCCCATGGCCCACAGCGTGGCGATGATGGGCGAGACCGGAAAGCCATCCCGTGCATAGCCGATGGCCGGCGCGGCCACCTGGGCCAGCGGCAACTTGCCGAAGCGGCGCGACAGCTCCACCCAGGCCGAAACGGCGCCGGGCACGGTCACCGCGTCCCAGCCGGCATCGGGCATGGCGGTGCGGCCGGCATAACGATCGGCCGACCAGGCGGCCGGCGAGCGGCCCGAGGCATTGAGGCCGTGCAGTTGCTGGCCGTCCCACAGGATGGCGAAGGCATCGCTGCCGATGCCGCAGCCGGTGGGCTCCACCACCGTCAGCGTCATCGCGGCGGCCACGGCCGCGTCCACCGCATTGCCGCCGGCCAGCAGCATGCGCAGGCCGGCCTGCGCCGCCAGCGGGTGCGAGGTGCTGACCACGTTGCGCCCCAGCACCGCCGAGCGGGCGGAGGCGTAGGGCTGGGTCCAGTCGAGGGAGTTGTCTAGACGACTCATGATGATGGCGAACCTTAATCGATGGTGATCTTGCGCTCGCGGATCAGCTGACCCCAGCGCTGGCTGTCCTTGGCCACCATCGCAGCAAAGGCTTCGGGCGACTGCGGCGCGGCGGGCTCGGCGCCCAGCTGGGCCAGCTTGGCGCCCACTTCGGGCGCCCGCAGCGCCTTGTTGAAGGCGGCGTTGATCTGCCGCACCACGTCGGCCGGCAGCCTGGCCGGGCCGTACAGGCCAAACCAGGTGACCGAAGTGAAGCCGGGCAGGCCGGCCTCGGCGACCGTGGGCAGCTCAGGCATCAGCGGCGAGCGCTGGCCGCCGGTGACGGCCAGGGCCTTCAGCCGGCCGCTGCGCACATGCGGCAGCCCGGTGGGAATCGAATCGAACAGCACCTGCACATTGCCGGCGGCCAGGTCGGTCAGCGCCGGGCCGGTGCCCTTGTAGGGCACGTGCAGCATCTGCAGCCCCGCCTGCGAGCGGAAGGCTTCGGTGGTCAGGTGCACGATGGTGCCGTTGCCGCTGCTGGCGTAGTTCAACTCGCCGGGGTGGGCCTTGGCATAGCTGATCAGCTCGGCCACGTTCTTGACCGGCAGGCCGGGCGTGACCAGCAGCACGCTGGCTGCATCGGCCACATGGGCGATGGGGGTGAAGTCCTTCACCGGGTCGTAGGGCGCCTTGGCCATCAGATGCGGCGAGATGGCGTGGGTGCTGCTGGTGGTGAACACCAGCGTGTAGCCGTCGGCCGCGGCGCGCATGCCTTCGGTGGCGCCCAGCGTGCCGCCGGCGCCGGCCTTGTTGTCGACGATGAATTGCTGGCCCGTCTCGGTGGCCACCTGCTGGGCCACCACGCGGGCCACGGTGTCGGTGGCGCCGCCGGCCGGAAAGGGCACCACCAGCCGCACAGGCTTGGCCGGCCAGGCCTGGGCCTGGGACAGCAGCGCGAAAGTGGCCAGGCCGGCACCGGCCAGGGAACGCAGGAACAGCTTGCGGGACAGGCGCATGGTGCGGAGCATGACAAAGGGATGACCGCGCATCCTAGAAAGGGCGGGCGGCGCGGACAAACACGGATTGGGCAAGGCTGCGTTGC
>NZ_CAXFDV010000416.1:0-6897 GCF_964001545.1 uncultured Aquincola sp. | reverse complement strand
GTGCCACGCGGCACCGGCACGCCCAGGCGGCGGAAGCTCACGGCCTTGCCGATGTGGGCATCGGCGATCAACAGCGTGCGGTGGTCGGGCAGATAAGCCGCCTTTTGCGGCAGCAGGCGGAACTGTTCACCGCCCCAGGTCACATCGAACATGGCGCGACGGTAGCAGCGAACGGCCGCGGGGGCCGCGCGCGGGCCGGGTTGTCAGCCGGCCAGAAGCTGCAAGGAGGCTTCCAGGTGCTCGGTGGGCAGGCGCTTGAAGCCCGAGCGCGCATAGCGCTGCAAGCGGCCCACCGCAAAGGCGGTGAGCACCGAGGCATGCACCTGGCCATCGACCGTGGGCGTGCCGGAGCCCGCGCGCTCCGCGGCACCGCGCAGGCTTTGGCGCAGCACCGATTCCAGCCGCTCGAAGAACTGGTTCATGCGGGTGGCCAGGCGTTCGTTCTCGTACACCAGCGCGTCGCCCACCATCACGCGCACCATGCCGGGATTCTTCTCGGCGAACTGCAGCAACACGCCGATGGTGCGCTGCGCCTGCACCTGGCCCAGCGGCTCACGCTCGACGATCTGGTTGACCAGGGTGAACACGCTGCCTTCGATGAACTCGATCAGCGCCTCGAACATCTGCGCCTTGCTGGCGAAATGGCGGTACAGCGCGGCTTCGCTCACCTCCAGCCGGGCGGCCAGGGCGGCGGTGGTGACGCGCTCAGCGCCCGGCTGCTCCAGCATGGCCGCCAGCGTCTCGAGGATCTGCACCCGGCGCTCCCCGGGTTTGGGCCGCTTGCGCGAAGGCAGGTCTGCGTCGGACGCCATCGAGTCTAATTCGGATACGGACGAGAGCTGGGACATCGCCAAGTGCGCAAAAGTTGACGCTGCGGTCGATTCTTGCACGTAGAAACAATTTCACACCCCCCCAGATTCGCCCGTTTTCATGCTTTTGCCGCACCGCAAAGGTTGGTGCTTACCCGGGCGCAGCAGGTCGTTCAGTCGGCTGGTCTTGAGTTGCACATACGCCGGCTGCCTGCTCCAGCGCTGGCGCTGTGCCCGTGTGGGCGAGCGGCGGCCGAAGCGCTGCATCCATACCGTGTGCATGCCGATGCTGCGTGCCGACTTCTGATGGTCCAGCGTGTCTTCCACCAGCACGCAGCGCGAAGGCGGCACCCGCAGCCGCGCAGCCAGCGCGCGAAACATGCGAGCGTCGGGCTTGGGCCGCAGGTGGCCGAACATGGCCATGTCCTCGATGGTGATGACGCCGTCGAAGAGTTGTGCAACGCCCAGCGCCTGCAACACCCGCAGCGCATAGGCGCGCGGCGCATTGGTCAGGATGAGCTTGCGGCCGGGCAGCCGGCGCAGCACGGCCAGGTCGTGCCGATGGCCGGTGACCCGCTCTTCCAGGCCGGGCAGCAGATGGGTTTCGTGCAGGAAATGCGCGGGCTTGACGCCGTGGTGCTTCACCAGCCCTAGCAGGGTGGCGCCGTACCGCAGCCAATACTGGCGTCGCAGGCGGTCGGCCTCTTCCCGGGTGATGCGCAACTCCCGTTGCACGAACACCCCCATCGACTCATGCAGCGCCCCGAAAACGTAGGCGCCAGCGTCGTGGAGGGTGTCGTCGAGGTCGAAGAGCCAGGTGCAGCGAGCGGTCATGCAAGCATGGTCGCATGGCCCTCGCTTACCGGCGCGGACCGGCTGCGCCGGTCAGGTCGATCAGCTGTGGCTGTCGCCGTAGACGATCTGGTCGTTGCGCATCGCTTGCAGCGTTTCGGCGCGCACTTCGTCGCGGCTCTTGGCGGCGGCGGTGGTGGTCAGCTCGGGCTGCTGGAAGCGCTGGCCCAGTTGCTGGCCCCAGGTGTCGCCGATGGCGAAGCGGTCGCCAGCGGCCATGGCGGCACGGGTCTGGGCGTTCACTTCAGCGCGGCTGACGGCGTTGCTGTAGCTCACCGGTTCGCGGTTGCCATTGGTGTCGCCGTTGTTCCAGGCGTTGGCCGTGTTGCGGCCCACCACGTCCACGCGGGACACGTCGGACTGGGCGAAGGCGCCACCCGAAGCCAGCAGGGCAACCAGGGAAGCAGCGGCGATGAAACGGTTCTTCATGTCAGGTCCTTTCAATGACGTTGGTCAGTGAGATGGACTGTAGGGATCAACCCGGACAGGAAAAACCCGCATGGCCGCAACGCGCCATTGCGAACACGCGAACAATGTGGGCACACCGATGGCGCAACGCCGCTTCTTGCACGACGTTGGCCCGAGGACTGGTAAAGATGGCCGACGATGTCGGCCGATGCCTACAGACGCACGGCGCCGAAGCGCCGATGGGAAGAGGTTCCGCCGGGCCGCCCCAAGGAACCTGCGCCCCCGCGGGGGGCCGCGAGCGCAGCGAGCTTGGGGGCTGACTTAATGCGAGCGGATCATCGTGCCGTAGGCCTGCTCCGACAGGATCTCGAGCAGCATGGCGTGCGGCACCCGGCCATCGATGATGTGAACGGCATTGACGCCACCCTTGGCCGCGTCCAGCGCGCCGGCGATCTTGGGCAGCATGCCGCCGCTGATGGTGCCGTCGGCGAACAGCTCGTCGATCTGCCGCGCCGACAGGTCGGTGAGCAGGTTGCCTGCCTTGTCCAGCACGCCGGGCGTGTTGGTCAGCAGCATCAGCTTCTCGGCGCGCAGCACCTCGGCCAGCTTGCCGGCCACCACGTCGGCATTGATGTTGTAGTTCTCGTTGTTGGCGCCGAAGCCCAGCGGCGAGATCACCGGGATGAACTGGTCGTCCTGCAGCGCCTTGACCACGCTGGGGTCGATCGACTCGATCTCGCCCACCTGACCAACGTCGTGCTCGATGGTGGGGTCGTTCTTGTCCACCATCTTGAGCTTGCGCGCGCGGATCAGCCCGCCGTCGCGGCCGGTCAGGCCCACGGCCTTGCCGCCGGCAGCGTTGATCAGGCCCACGATGTCCTGCTGCACCTGGCCGGCCAGCACCCACTCCACCACTTCCATGGTTTCTTCGTCGGTGACACGCATGCCCTGGATGAAGGTGCCCTTCTTGCCCAGGCGGCTCAGCGCCTCGTCGATCTGCGGGCCGCCGCCGTGCACCACCACCGGGTTCATGCCCACCAGCTTGAGCAGCACCACGTCTTCGGCGAAGTCCTGCTGCAGCACCGGATCGATCATCGCGTTGCCGCCGTACTTGATGACGATGGTCTTGCCGTGGAACTTGCGGATGTACGGCAGGGCCTGCGCCAGGATCTCGGCCTGCTCACGCGGCGCGATGTGCTGAAGGTCGGGAACGGTGGGTGCAGTCATGGCGGTTGGTGCGATGCAGCAAAAGTGATCCGCGATTGTAGGGACGGCCGCGCCCACGACCGTGACGATCTCAGCGGCTGTGCACGCCTCGGGCCGGCAGCGCATCGGCGGGTCGCGCCTCGCCCAGCGCCAGCACGATGCCGCACAGTTCGCCGCTGCCCGCATGCTGGCAGCTGCTTTGCAGCAGCGCGAGCTGCCGCTCCAGCAACTGCAACGCAGCGATGCGCTCACGCACATGGCCCAGGTGCTCGGCCACCACCGCATCCACCACCGAGCAATCGGCGCCCGGCTGGTCCATGTGGGCCAGCAGCACGCGGATCTCGTCCAGGCTCATGTCCAGTGCCCGGCAGTTGGCGATGAAGCGCAGCCGCTGCAGCGCGCTGCGGTCGTAGCGGCGGTAGTTGTTGTCGCTGCGCGCGGGTGCGGGCAGCAGGCCCGACTTCTCGTAGAAGCGAACGGTGTCCACGTCCATGCCGGCCGCCTGGGCCAGTTCACCGATGCGCAAGGGGGTTGCCGGACTGCTCATCGGCCGACTGTAGCCGCATGGCGCTTGACTCTGGAGCGGCTCCAGGGTTTGCAATGCGGTCATGGCGCATGGACACATCCCCCTTCAACCCGCACGACCCACCGCGGGCCCCACCTGCTGCGGCCACGACCACGGACATGGGCACGCCCATGACCACGACGACCACGGCCACGACCACCGTCATGACCACGCCCCGGCCGAGCCGCCGCCCGCCGCGTGCCGCGGCACCCGGCTGCACGTGCCGCAGATGGACTGCGCCGCCGAAGAGGCCGACATCCGCCGCGCGCTGGAGCCGCTGGCCGGCATCCGCGCCCTCAGCTTTCACCTGGGCAGCCGCACGCTGACGGTGGATGCCGAGCCGCCGGTGGTGCAGGCGGCGGCGCAGGCCATCCGCCGCGCCGGCTACAGCGCCACGCCGCTGCAGGCCGAGGCCACCGTGGCCGCGCCGCGCAGCCAGACGCCGCGCCTGCTGGCCGCGCTGGGCCTGGCGCTGGCCGCCGAGCTGCTGCACTTTTTTGCGCCCGACACCCTGCCCTGGCGCGTGGCCGGCATGGCGGTGGCCGCAGCCGCCATCGGCCTGGCGGGCCTGTCAACCTACGCCAAGGGACTGCAGGCGCTGCGCCACGGCCGCCTGAACATCAATGCGCTGATGGCGGTGGCCGTGACCGGCGCCTTCGCCATCGGCCAATGGCCCGAGGCGGCGATGGTGATGGCGCTGTATGCGCTGGCCGAAGCCATCGAGGCCAAGGCCGTCGATCGCTCACGCCAGGCGGTGCACGGCCTGCTGGCCTTGTCGCCGGCCACGGCCCAGGTGCGCCAACCCGATGGCCGCTGGCAGGACCAGCCCGCGGCCAGCGTGCCAGTGGGCGCGGTGCTGCGGGTGCGGCCGGGTGAGCGCATTGCGCTCGACGGTACCGTGGTGGCCGGGCGCAGCGCGGTCGACCAGTCGGCCGTGACCGGCGAAAGCCTGCCGGTGGACAAGGCCGAAGGCGATGCGCTGTTCGCCGGCACCGTGAACCAGGCGGGCACGCTGGAGCTGCGTGTGACGCAGCCGCACGACCACAGCACGCTGGCCCGCATCGTCCAGGCGGTGGAGCAGGCCCAGGGCGCACGGGCGCCGACGCAGCGCTTCGTCGACCGCTTTGCGGCGGTGTACACGCCGCTGGTGTTCGCCATCGCGCTGGCGGTGGCGCTGCTGGGGCCCTGGCTGGCCGGATGGGACTGGCTGCAGGCCGTCTACAAGGCGCTGGTGCTGCTGGTCATCGCCTGCCCCTGCGCGCTGGTCATCAGCACGCCGGTGACGGTGGTCAGCGGCCTGGCGGCGGCGGCGCGGCGCGGCATCCTGATCAAGGGCGGCAGCTTCCTGGAAGAAGCGCGCAAGCTCAAGGCCGTCGCCTTCGACAAGACCGGCACCATCACCCACGGCAAGCCGGTGCTGGTGCACTGGCAGGTGCTGGAGGGCGTGGCAATGCCCGCGGCTGACATCGAACGCATCGCGGCCAGCCTGGCCCACGCGTCCAACCATCCGGTGTCGGCCGCCATCGCGGCGGGCCTGAAGGTCGCGCCGGCCGAGGTCAGCCACAGCCAGGCGCTCACCGGCCGCGGCGCCGCCGGCCAGGTGGAAGGCCGGGCCTACGTGCTGGGCAACCACCGGCTGATGGAAGAGCGTGGCCTGTGCAGCCCGGCGCTGGAAGCGGCGCTGCGTGAACATGAAAACGCCGGCCGCAGCGTCACGCTGCTGGCCGACGAGCGCCAGGCGCTGGCCTTGTTCGCCGTGGCCGACACGGTCAAGCCCCATGCGGCCGAGGCGGTGGCCGGCTTGCGCGCGCTGGGCCTGCAGACCGTGATGCTGAGCGGCGACAACGACGCCACGGTGCAGGCGGTGGCGCGGGAAGCCGGTATCGGCCAGGCTCACGGCAACCTGCTGCCCGAAGACAAGCTGGTGCAGCTGAAGGCGCTGCAGCAGCGCCATGGCCCCACGGCCATGGCCGGCGACGGCATCAACGATGCGCCGGCGCTGGCCACCGCCGACATCGGCATCGCGATGGGCGGCGCCGGCACCGACATCGCGGCCGAAGCCGCCGACGTGGTGGTGATGAACGACGACCTGCGCCGCATCGCCGAGACGGTACGCCTGTCGCGCCGCACGCATGCGGTGCTGTGGCAGAACATCACGCTGGCCCTGGGCATCAAGGCCGCTTTCCTGGTGGCGGCGGTGATGGGCGAGGCGACGATGTGGATGGCGGTGTTTGCCGACATGGGGGCCAGCTTGCTGGTGGTCGGCAACGGCCTCCGGCTGCTGCGTTCAGCGCCCCCACAAACACCTCAATCGGCCAAGTAACGCGCCTCCAGGTGCGCCTTGAAGTGCGCCGGGTTCAGCGGCTCGCCGCTGGCCCGCAGCGCCAGTTCGTCGGTGGTCCAGCGGGAGCCCTGCTGCCAGATGTGCTGATCCAGCCAGCCGAACACCGGCGTGAAGTCGCCGCCCGCCACGCGGGCATCGGTGTCGGGCACCGCGCGGCGCATGGCCGCGAACCACTGCGCCGCATACATCGCGCCCAGCGAGTAGCAGGGAAAGTAGCCGAACAACGACTCGGGCCAGTGCACGTCCTGCAGCGGGCCGTTGGTGTAGTCGCCGGTGGTGTCGATGCCCAGCAGCTCCTGCATTTTGGCGTTCCACAGCGCGGGGATGTCCTCGGCCTCGATCTCGCCTTCGATCAACGGCCGCTCAATCTCGTAGCGCAGGATCACGTGGGCCGGATAGGTCACCTCGTCCGCGTCCACGCGGATGCGCCCGGGCGCCACGCGGGTGAGGAGGCGCCACAGGTTCTCGGGCTCGAAGGCCGGCTGCGGGCCCAGGTGCTCGGCCACCAGCGGCGCCAGCTGCTGCACGAAGGCGCGGCTGCGGCCCAGCTGCATCTCGAAGCTCAGCGACTGGCTTTCATGGATGGCCATCGAGCGCGCCTGCGCCACCGGCTGGCCCAGCAGCGCGCGCGGCAGGTTCTGCTCGTAGCGGCCATGGCCCGTCTCGTGGATGGTGCCCATCAGGCTGATCAGGAACTCGTCGGGGTTGTAGCG
>NZ_CAXFDV010000415.1:0-2755 GCF_964001545.1 uncultured Aquincola sp. | reverse complement strand
GTCGGGTTGGCGGGCGCCACCACGTCCACGCTGGTGGCGTCGCGGGTGCTGGCCACCGGGCCGTAGGCCTTGTTGATCGATTCGACGATGTTGGTCGCGGTCTGGAAGTGCGGGCGCTTGAGGTTCAGGCGCACCGTGGGCCGGGTGTCGAAGTCGGTCTCGATCTCGCGCTCGATGCTGGCGCCGTTGGGCACGCGGCCCGAGGTGGGCGTGTTGATGGTGACGCTGGAGCCGCTTGCGCCGCTGGCGTTCAGCCCGCCCACCACCAGGTTGCCCTGGCCCAGCGCATACACCTCGCCGTCGGCCGCGCGCAGCGGCGTCAGCAGCAGCGTGCCGCCGCGCAGGCTCTTGGCATCGCCCAGCGACGAGACGGTGATGTCGATGGTCTGGCCCTTGCGGTAGCCGGGCGGAAACACCGCGCTCACCATCACCGTGGCCACGTTCTTGGACTTGGCGTCCACCTTCTCGGGCAGCTTGACGCCGAACTGCTTGAGCAGGTTGGTCATCGACTGGCCGGTGGCCTTGGACTGCGTGCTGTCGCCGCTGCCGTTCAGGCCCACCACCAGGCCATAGCCGATCAGCTGGTTGTCGCGCACGCCTTCCACGCTGACCAGGTTGCGCAGCGTGCGCAGGTTCTTGGGCGCCACGGCTTCGGGCGCGGCATTGCGCGGCGGGTTGGCGGCCAGCGCGGCCAGGGGCGCGGCCAGCGCGCCGATGAGCAGCCAGGTGGTGGGGCGCAGGAAGGTCATGACGTCGGCCTTCAGAAGGGCATCCAGGGGCTGGCGAAGAAGCGGGTCAGCCAGCCGGGGTTGTTGGCATCGGCCAGCGTGCCGCGGCCCGAATAGGCGATGCGGGCATTGGCGATGCGTTGGGAAGACACGCGGTTGTCGGTGTCGATGTCGGCGCTGCGCACGTAGCCGGCCAGGCGCACGAACTCTTCGCCCTGGTTCAGGTACAGGCTTTTTTCGCCCGACACCCGCAGCAGGCCGCCGGGCATCACCTCATGCACGATGACGGTGATGGCGCCCTGCAGCGTGTTCTGCTGGCTGCTGGTGGCCGAGCCGTTGAAGTCGCGCGAGCCGCCCGCGGCCACGTTGGCGTTGATGGTGCTGGTGCCAATCACCGGCGCCCGCAGCGCGATGTTGCTTTCCTTGCCGAACTTGGTGTCGGCCGACTTGCTGGACTGCGTGGTCTCGTTGAGCACCACGGTCAGCACGTCGCCGGGGCGGAAGGCCCGGCTGTCGGAGTGCAGGCTCCAGGTGGCGTCGGGCGTGAACACGCCGCCAGCCTGGCCGCGGCGCGACACCGGCTGCATCACCGGCAGCGGCTTTTCCTCGGTCAGCACCGGCGCCTGCTGCGGCTCGATGTGCGCGCAGCCCGAGGCGGCCAGCAGGGCCGTGGCAGCCAGCAGCAGGACGGCCGCATGGCGGCGGTGGTGCGTGTTCATCGGGCAGCCTGCGCCAGGTACTGCAGCATGTTGTCGGCTGCGGAAAGCACCTTGGTGTTCATCTCGTAGGTGCGCTGGGCGGCGATCATCTCGACCATCTCTTCTACCACCTGCACGTTCGAGCCTTCCAGCGCGTACTGCTTGAGCTTGCCGTGCGCATCGGTGCCGGGGTTGCCCACAGCCGGCGCGCCGCTGGCGGCGGTCTCGGTGTAAAGGTTGTCGCCGGTGGCCAGCAGGCCGGCCGGGTTCACGAAGCTGGCCAGGGTGAGCTGACCCACTTCGGTCTGCGCGGTCTGGCCGCTGACGGTGACGGACACCACGCCGTTTTCGCCGATGCTCACGCCGGTGGCATTGGCGGGGATGGTGATCTCGGGCACCAGCGGCAGGCCCTGGGCGGTGACCAGCCGGCCTTCCGAATCGAGCTGCAGCTGGCCGGCGCGGGTGTAGGCGGTGTTGCCGTTGGGCAGCGCCACCTGCAAAAAGCCCTGGCCCACGATGGCCACGTCCAGCGCCTGGCTGGTGGTCTGCAGGCTGCCGGTGGTGAACACCTTCTGCGTGCCCAGCACCTTGGTGCCGTTGCCCAGCTGCGTGCCCGAAGGCGAGGCGGTGTTGTTGTCGCGCTGGGCGCCCGGCTGCTGGTCCACCTGGTAGAACAGGTCCTGGAACATCACGCGGTCGCGCTTGAAGCCGACGGTGTTGACGTTGGCCAGGTTGTTGGCAATGGCCTGCAGCTTGGCGTCCTGCGCCTGCACACCGGTCTTGCTGATCCACATTGCGGGGTTCATCGCTCTCTCCTCAATCCCTGATCAAACGGTTGCCCGACTCGGCCATCGAGTCGGCGGCCTTGTAGAGCTTCATCTGCACCTCGAAGTCGCGGTTCAGGCTCATCGTGGCCACCATCTCCTCGACGGCGGACACGTTGCTGCCTTCCAGCGCGCCGGCCTGCAGCTGGGCGTTGTCGTCGGCGGCCAGCGGCTGGCCGTTGCGCGGCACGATCAGGCCGGCCACGTTCTTGGTGATCTGGCCCACCTCGGGCGTCACCAGCTTGAGCTTGTCCACCGCCTGCATCTCGGTCTCGCCGGGCGCCTGGATGGACACGGTGCCGTCCACGCCGATGCTCAGCTTCTCGTAGGGCGGCAGCACGATGGGGCCGCCGTCGCCCACCAGCGGGCGGCCGTCTACCTTCAGTGCGCCGTCGGCATCGATCTGGATGGCGCCGGCGCGGGTATAGGCCTCGCCGCCGTTCCACTGCACCGCCAGGTAGGCATTGCCCTGCAGCGCCACGTCCATGTCGCGGCCGGTGGCCCG
>NZ_CAXFDV010000414.1:0-4513 GCF_964001545.1 uncultured Aquincola sp. | reverse complement strand
GTGGCGGCCGACTGGCAGTTCGACCCCGCGGCCATGCCCGACACGCCGGCCTGGTTCGCCGAGGCGCTGCGCTCCTTCGGCTCGCGCCACCATGCGGCCATGGGCCGCGAGGCGCACCTGGTGGTGGTGCTGATGCCCGGTGCCGTGGCCCATGCGCCCAGCGTCGCACGCTGGGTGCGTGAGCTGCTGGACGTGGGCCTGCCGCCGCGGCTGCGGCTGTTGATGGCCGACGAGCAGGAGGTGCCACGCCATGCCGCCATCCTGGGCGGCCGCCGGGCGGGGGAGGGCGAAGATGCGCGCATCGTGGCCCGCCGCCTCGACATCGACGGCCTGGCCCTGGCGCAGGACACCTTTGCGCAGGAAGGCGGCGTGGGCCCGGCCGCCGTGTTCCGCAACCTGATGATGGGCGTGGTCACGCTGCTGGCCAGCGGCGGCGCCGATGCGGTCAAGGCCAAGGCCTCCGTTGCGCTGCAGTTTGCGCAGCAGCAAGGCTGGGCCGACCAGGCCGTGGCGCTGAGGGTGATGGTGGCCGGCGCGCTGCTGAAGGAGGGCCGCCACGCCGAAGCCGTGACGGTGTACCGCGCCGCCCGCCAGGCCGCCGACGACACCGTGGCCGCGCAGCACCCTTGCGGCCACAAGCTGGTGCTGCAAACCTGCTTCGGCGAAGCCGCGGTGCACCTGGCCGCAGGCGAAGATGCGCAGGCTTGCCGCTGCTACGACGAAGCTGCGGTGGTGGCCCAGCGGGATGCCAACCCCATCCTGGCGATCGAGGCCTTTCGCATGGCGGCCTTTTGCGCCGCGCGGGCCGGCGACCGTGCTGGCGCGCAGGAGCGTGGCCACTGCGTGCTGCAGCTGGCCGAGCCCTTGAAGCCCGAGGCCCGCGCCCTGACCACGCTGGCCGTGGCCCTGGTCGACCAATTGAGGCTGATCGACCGCCCGCGCGTGGAAGCGATGCAGCGCATCAAGCGCTGGCTGCAGCAGCAGCTGGACGGCGTGCGGGAGCGGGCCGATGCGCTGGCCACGCGCCTGACGCAAGAGCACCGACCCGATGCGCTGGCCCGGGTGGAGCAGCAGCGCAGCGCCGAGGCCGAAGCCGCGGCCGAACAGGCGCGCAGCCGGCTGCAGGCGCTCGTCACCCAGGGCCCGCCCGACTTCGCAGCCTGGGCCGCGCAAGGCCCGCGGTTGCTGGGTGAAGGCTGGCTGGTGGACAGCGACCTGGCCCTGCCGCCGCCGCACGAAGCCGTGGCCGACGCCGAGCGCGGAGGTCCCGCGCCATGATGCCCGCGGCCAAGCACGGCGACGTGCAGATGGGCGTGGACATCCACCTGTGCATGGTGCCCACGCCGGCCCCCACGCCCACGCCGCTGCCCACGCCGCACATGTCGGTGGTGTTCGATCCGTTCGACTATGTGCCGGTGATCGGCGCCACCATCACCGTGTGCGGCATGAAGCGCGCCACCGCCGGCACCGCCGGCAAGGTGGTGCACATACCGCCGGGCTTTCCGTTTGCGCCCAAGCTGCCCGACAGCGAAGACGAGCTGTTCATGGGCAGCAGCACCGTGGTGGCCGACGGCGACCCGATGTCGCACATCGCGCACCCGGTGCTGGCCTGCCAGGCCGCCGGCATGATGAGCCCCTTCCGCCTGAAGAAAAAAGGCGGGCCGCGGGCCATGGTGCTGCCCACGGTGTTCAACCTGGCCACGCCCACCACGGTGTTCGTCGGCGGGCCGCCCACCATCAGCCTGATGGGCATGGCCATGAAGGGCGTGTTCGCCGGGCTGGGCAAGCTGGCCAAGATGGGCGTGTTCAAGCGGCTGCGGCAAAAGCTGTTCAAGAACATGAAGCCCGGCTTCCTGAAGTGCACCATCCTGCGGGCCGAGCCGGTGAACATCCTCAACGGCGCGGTGAGCGTGGAGCAGCAGGACTTCCACCTGCCCGGCCGCATCGACATCGACTGGCTGCGTTGTTATTCGTCGGCCGATGCCCACGTGGGCGTGTGCGGCCCCGGCTGGCAGACGCTGCTGGACATTCGCCTGGAAGTGGACGCGGCCGACGGCAGCGTGCTGCTGCAGGGCCCGGGCGTGGGCCCGCTCAGCTTCGACCACCTGCCCACCGCGCCCGGCGATGCCGGCGA
Source organism: uncultured Aquincola sp. (assembly GCF_964001545.1). NCBI lineage: Bacteria > Pseudomonadati > Pseudomonadota > Betaproteobacteria > Burkholderiales > Sphaerotilaceae > Aquincola > uncultured Aquincola sp. The sequence goes on along the minus strand of NZ_CAXFDV010000414.1, from coordinate 2,379 downwards.
GGTGCTGGAGCTGACCGACGGCGCCCGCCTGACCGACCAGGGCGACGAGTGGCAGGTACTCACCAAAGAGGGCCGCATCTACTGCTTTGCCAAGCAGCTGGCGCGCCGCACCGCCGCAGGCCACGGCCTGGCGCCGATCGAGCGCATCACCGACCGCAGCGGCAATGCATTGACCATCGACTACCGCAACGGCCGGCCGCATGCGCTCATTGAAGCCGCCGGCCGCCGCCTGGCGCTGACGATGCAGGACGACCGCCTGGTGGCCGTGACCCTGGTGGACGAAGCCACCCGCCGCGACCACGGCTTCGTGCGTTACGAGTACGACGCCGCCGGCGACCTGGTGGCCGTGATCGATGCGCTGGGTGCGCCCTACCGCTTCGCGTACGGCAGCGGCCCCACCGCCCATCACCTGGTGCGCCACACCAACCGCGTGGGCCTGAGCTTTCACTACACGTACGAGGCCGCCCCCGACGGCAGCCAGCGGGTGGTGCACAGCTGGGGCGATGGCGGCCTGTACGACTACCGCTTCGAGTACCTGGATGCGCTGAACGAACGGCGCATCACCGACTCCCTCGGCCATGTGAGCCTGGTCAAGCTCGACGACCGTGGCCTGCCCATCAACGAGATCGACCCCCTGGGCGGCATGACGGTGTACGAGTACGACGATGCTGGCCGCACCACCGCGGTGGTGGACCCGGCCGGCCGCCGCACCGAGTGGGCCTACGACGACCACGGCAACCTGCTGCGGCTGCAGCGGCCCGATGGCGCAGCCATCAGCCTGGCCTACCAGGACGACCGCGCCGTGACGGTGACCGAGCCTGCCGGCGCCTGCTGGCAGCAGCAGTTCGACGCCGCCGGCCGCCTGGTGGCGCAGACCTCGCCGCTGGGCCATGTCAGCCAGTACCAGTACGACGCGTTGGGCCAGCTGGTGGCCTTCACCAATGCCCGCGGCGCCTGCACCCGGCTGCGCTACGGCCCGGCCGGTGAACTGGCCGCGATGGAAGATGCGCTGGGCCATGCCACCCACTGGCAGCACGATGCGCTGGGCCGCGTGGTGGCCCGGCAGGACGCGCTGGGCGCCATCACCCGCTTTGCCTACGACGCCAAGTCGCGGCTGGTGGCGGTGCAGCTGCCCACCGGTGAGCAGCTGCGCTATGAGCACGATGCCGCCGACCGCCTGACGGCCCATGTCGATGCCCGCGGCGGCCGGCTGCAGCTGGACCATGCCGGCCTGGGCTGCATCACCCGCCGTGTGCAGCCCGATGGCGCGGTGGTGCACTACCGCTACGACACCGAAGAACGCCTGGTGGGCGTGTGCAACCAGCGCGGCCAGTGGCACCAGCTGCAGCGCGATGCGCTCGGCCGCGTGGTGCAGGAGCTGGACTACTGGGGCCAGGCCTGGCGCACTGAGTACACGGCCAACGGCTGCCTGGCCGCCCGCACCGACCCGCTGGGCCGGCGCATCACCTACCGCTGCGACGCGCTGGGCCGCGTGGTGGGCCGCCAGAGCCGGCGAGGCGCCACCGTCTGGGAAGAGAGCCTGAGCTTCGATGCCAATGGCCGCCTGGTGGCCGCCGCCAACCCCTGGGTGAAGCTGAGCCGCCGCTTCGATGCCGAGGGCCGGCTGCTGCACGAGCTGCAGGCCCATGCCGACGGCGCCACCTTCGAGCTGGCGTTGGCCTACGACGCCGCCGGCAACCGCGTGCGCCGGCGCACCGGCGGCAGCATCGGCGGCGGCCATGAGGTGGAGATGGCCTACGACCTGCTGGACCGCCTGCTGGCCTGGCGGGTGGATGGCGGCCCGGCCGCCACCGTGGCGCGCGATGCGCTGGGCCAGGTGGTGGAAGAACAGTGGCCCTCGGGCCTGGCCCGCCGCAGCCGGCACGATGCGCAGGGCCGCCTGCTGGCCCAGGCCATGGCCGGCCCTGCCGGCACCGTGTTCGAGCGCCGATACGCCTACGAAGCCGACCAGCTGGTGGCGCGCGACGACAACGCCTTCGGCATCGACCGCTTTGTGCACGACCCCATGGGCCGCATCGTCGAGCATGTCGATCCGCAAGGCCTGCTGCACCGCCATGCGCACGATGCAGCGGGCGACCTGCTCAGCACCCGGGTGCATGCGGCCAGCCCCGAACCGCCCGCTGCCGGCCCGGACGACTGGGCGCGTGGCGGCGAACTGGACGGCGCGGCCTACCGCTTCGACCGCGCCGGCCAGCTGCGCCAGCGGCAGGACGCCAGCGGCCACACCGAGCTGGTATGGGACGCCCACCAGCGCCTGCTGGCCAGCCGCCACCACGGCCGCAGCACACCGGGCGCGGCGACCGTGATCACCACCTATGGCTACGACCCGCTGGGCCGCCGGCTGTTCAAGGACACCGC
>NZ_CAXFDV010000413.1:0-8493 GCF_964001545.1 uncultured Aquincola sp. | reverse complement strand
TGCCTTCGCGGCAATCGCAGAATCTGCAAGCGCGGCTTGCCAAAGCGGCAAGGCGCCGCCGGGCGCGATGCGACGGCGGTTCAGCCGCCGCGGCGGCGCGAGGCCTGCAGACGTTCCGGCAACCGCTGCTTCAGGAAGTCGAGGAAGCGCTGCGCGCCATGCGGCAAGGTGCGGGCGGCCAGCGTCTGCAGCTGGATGTCGCGCAGGTCCAGCCCGCGGTCGCGCAGCGGCACCGCCACCATCTGGCCCGATGCCACCCAGTGCCGGGCCGACACTTCGCCCGAGACGGTGAGCCCCCCGCCTTCCAGCACGAAGCCGTGCAGCACCGCCACCGTGTTGCAGGTGAGCATGGGCTGCAGGTCGATCTGCTGGCGGCTGCAGGCGATGTCGATCATCTGCCGCAGCGTGGTGTCGGGCGCCGGCAATGCCACCGGGTATTCGCACAGCCGCGCCAGCGTCAGCGACCGGGCCGCCGCCAGCGGGTGATCGGGCCGCATCAAGGCCAGGATGGGCGCGGGCTGCTGGTGCTCCACCCGGATGTCCTTCTCCGGCGTGCGGCTGAAGGTCAGGCCGATGTCGGCATCGCCGGCGCGCAGCCGCGCCGGCACCTCGCCGGGCGCCACCACGGCCACGTCGAACACCATGCGCTCATGCACGCGGCGAAACTCCACGATCAGCGGCGGCAGGAAGTGGCTGGCAAAACCCTCGGCGCTGGCAATGCGCACCCGGCCCTGGCGCGCGCCGCGCAAGGCGTCGAGGTCCTCCAGCACCCGGTCGGCGTCCATGCTGCTGCGGCGCGCATGCGCCGCCAGGATCTCGCCGGCCGGCGTGGGCACCATGCCGCGCGGCTGGCGCTCGAACAGCACCGTGTCCAGCGCCTGTTCCAGCCCCGAGATCTGCCGGCTGATGGCCGAGGCGGCCACATGCAGCCGCTCGGAAGCCACCGCGAGCGAGCCGCTGCGCACCACTTCCAGGAAGTAGCGCAGCGCCGTGTCCTGCAGGTGATGGGCGCGCATCGGTCATCCTCCTTGCGCCGGGCATGCCTTGCCGAAGCGGCAAGCCCTGCGTGCACAAATGCTGATTGTTGCATCGCGCGCCACGGCCTACGCTGGGCGGCATGAGCAACCGATCCTCCGCCCTGGCGGCCGCTGCCGCGCTGTTCGACGATGGCCGCTTCCAGGCCGTGCTGGCACGCCGCGTGGCCTGCCCCACCGAAAGCCAGGAGCCGGCGCAGGCGCCCCAGCTGCTGGCCTACCTGCAGCACGAGCTGCTGCCGGCGCTACAGGCGCTGGGCTTCGAGGGCCGGCTGCTGGACAACCCGGTGGCCGGCGGTTCCCCGTTCCTCGTGGCCCGGCGGCAGGAGCCGCAGGCCGCCTTCACCGTGCTGAGCTATGGCCACGGCGACGTGGTGCGTGGCCATGCAGCGCAGTGGCGCGAAGGGCTGCAGCCCTGGCAGCTGCAGGCCGAAGGCGACCGGCTGTATGGCCGCGGCACCGCCGACAACAAGGGCCAGCACACCATCAACCTGATGGCGCTGGCCGAGGTGCTGGCCGCCCGCGGCGGCCGCCTGGGCTACAACCTGACGCTGCTGTTCGAGATGGGCGAAGAAACCGGCTCCATCGGCCTGCGCGAGCTGTGCGAGCAGCAGCGCACGCTGCTGGCGGCCGACCTGTTCCTGGCCTCGGACGGGCCGCGGGTGTCGGCGCAGCGGCCCACGCTGTTCCTGGGCTCGCGCGGCGGCTTCAACTTCGACCTGACCATCGCTTTGCGGCCGGCCGGCCATCACTCGGGCAACTGGGGCGGCCTGTTGCGCAACCCCGGCGTGCGGCTGGCCCATGCCATCGCCAGCCTGGTGGATGCACGCGGCCGCATCTGCGTGCCGGGCCTGCTGCCCGACAGCCTGCCCGACAACGTGCGCCAGGCGCTGCGCAGCATCGAGGTGGGCGGCGGCCCGGCGGACCCCGTGATCGATGCCGACTGGGGCGAGCCGGGCCTGACGCCGGCTGAGCGCGTGTTCGGCTCGAACACGCTGGAGGTGCTGGCCTTCAAGACCGGCAACCCCGAGGCGCCCGTCAACGCCATTCCGGGGCGGGCGCAGGCGCATTGCCAGATCCGCTACGTGGTGGGCAGCGACGACACGCACTTTCTGCCCATCCTGCGCCAGCACCTGGACGCGCACGGCTTCACCGACGTGGTGGTCACGCCCAGCGGCCCGCTGATGGAAGCCACCCGCCTGAACCCCGACGATGCCTGGGTGCACTGGGCGATGGCGTCGATCGAACGCAGCACCGGCCAGCCGCCGGCCCTGCTGCCCAACCTGGGCGGCACGCTGCCCAACGACGTGTTCGCGCACACGCTGGGCCTGCCCACGCTGTGGGTGCCGCACTCGCACCCCGCCTGCGCCCAGCATGCCCCCGACGAGCACCTGCTGGGCAGCGTGGCACGCCAGGCCCTGCAGCTGATGGCCGGGCTGTTCTGGGACCTGGGCGAGCCGGCCGCGCGGGAGGCGGCCTGGGCGACGCGTTAGGCTCCGGTGCTCACAGCGCGATCGACCGCTGCTCGAGCACCTCGGCCAGGGCCGCGTCCACTCGGCCCAGCACCCAGCTGCTGCCATCTGCCGAGAAGTGGCCGGTGTTGGTCAGGCCGAAGGCCGCGAAGTCGGCCGCCCGGTCCACCACCACTTCGGCCATGAAGCCGGGCTCGTGCCCGGTGTGGGTGAGCAGCGTGCGATGCGGCGTGGCCTGGGCTTGCCAGCCCCACAGGTAGCGGCCGTCTGCCGCTTCGCGCAGGTCGTTCACGTACGCCTTGGCCAGCGGCGTGGGCTGCCCCTGCAGCGCCTGCAGGTGCCAGCGCAACCACGCTGCATAAGCGGCGCCGGTGCAGGCCCAGTGGCCGGCCGGGCCCAGCGCATCCTGCCAATCCTTGGCGGCCACCGACTCGGCGCTGGCCTGCACCACCGTGAGTTCGCCGGCCGCGCCTTCATGGCCCCACAGCAGGTCCTGCTCGCCAGGCACCGGCGAGCGCCATTCGCCCTGCAGGGCCAGCGGCTGCACCAGCACTTCTTCGAACACCTGCTCGAAGCTGCGGCCGGTGCTCACCTCGACCATCGCGGCCGCCAGTGCATAGCCGGCGTTGGAGTACAGGAAGTCGCGCCCCGGCACCACGCCCTCGACCGGCGGGCGTGCCAGCAGCCAACGCGCGAAGTAGGCACGGCGCCCCGCCATCGTGGTCGGCAAGGCGCCGGTGTCGGCCTGCACCGCGCTGAAGAACGCTTCCTCTTCGGGCCCGCTGCCGTTGAAGGCCGGCAGCCCGCCGCGGTGGTTCAGCAGGTCGGCCAGGGTCACCTGCACGAAGGCAGGGTGGATCTCGCCGGCCCAGGCGCCGAAGGCCTGGGGCAAGGTCATCGACAGCGCCGGGCCGCCACGTTCGGCCAGCGCCAGGATGGCGGCACTGGTCATCGCCTTGGTGTTGGAGCCGATGGCAAAGCGGTCCTGTGGCTGCACCGCGGCGGCCTGCCCCAGCCGCCGCCGGCCGGCCACGGCCTGGGCACTGTCCTGGCGGGTGACCAGGCCCAGGGCCACGCCCACCAGGCCCGATGCCACCGCGGCATCGGCCTGGGTCTGCAGCGCATCGTGCATCCGGTCCTGCTCGGACGCCGGCGATCCGCCGCCGCAGGCGGACAGGTTCCAACCCAGGCCGGTGGCCAGGAACAGCTGCAGCACCGAACGGCGCTGCAGGGGCCGATGGAGGGCATGACTCGACATCAACAATCTCCGAAGTGGTGAGGTGGCGCAGTCTGCAAACGCGCACCCAAAGAGAAGCCAAAGTCGGGCGCCCGCGCCTTTGGCTGGCCTTCAGGGTCGGGCGATACAGTCCGGCGCATGCACATCCTGCTGGTCGAAGACGACCTCGATCTGGGCCCCGCGCTGCTGGCCGCGCTGAAGGCCGACGGCATGACGGCGCAGTGGGTGCGCCGCGCGGCCGATGCCCGTGCCGCGCTGGGGCCGGAGACGGACCTGGTGCTGCTGGATCGCAGCCTGGCCGGCCAGGAAGGGCTGGACCTGCTGCGGCACTGGCGCGCCCGGCGCATCGCCACGCCGGTCATCGTCATCACCGCCCGCGCCGCCTTGAGCGACCGGCTAGAAGGCCTGGACGAAGGCGCCGACGACTACCTGGTCAAGCCGTTCGAGGTGCCCGAGCTGCTGTCGCGCGTGCGGGCCGTGCACCGCCGCCATCGGCAGCAGGCCAGCGATCGGTGGGAGCTGGGGGCGCTCACGCTGTCGCCGCGCTCGCACCAGGCCTGGCTGGATGGGCAGCCGCTGGCCTTGTCGGCGCGCGAGTTCCAGCTGCTCACCGCGCTGGCCCAGCAAGCCGGCACGGTGGTGCCCAAGCAGGTGCTGGGGCAGCTGCTGGAGCCGCTGGGCGAACCGGTGGACGCCGCCACGGTGGAGGTGCACCTCTCGAACCTGCGCCGCAAGATCGGCGCCGAACGCATACGCACCGTGCGCGGCGTGGGCTACCAGCTGCGCGCATGCTGAAGCAGACTTCGCTGCAAGGGCGGCTGCTGCGGGTGCTGCTGCTGGCGGTGGCGCTGATCATGGCGGTGCTGGTGGCGCTGGACTACCTGGCCTTCAAGGCCGGCCTGTCCGACCGGGTGGCGCAACGGTCGGCGGCCCAAGCGCTGGGCGAGGCGCTGGCCAACGTCGACGGGCCCGTGGCCGCCGAGATCGTGCGGGCCACGGAACTGCAGTTCAACCGCTCGCGGCACGAGGCCGGCCTGCCCGGCATCGAAGACCTGGCCTTCGAGCTGCAGACGCCCCAGGGCCAGCGCATCTACGCGTCCGCCGCGTTGCACGACGAAGCAGCCACCTCGCCCGCACAGGCGCGCCAGCCGATCATCACGCTGGGCGGCCGGCGCTACTGGCCCTGGCTGCACGAAACACCGCGCTGGCGCATCCTGCTGTTCGAGCCGGTGGTGCAAGACGGTCTGGTGCTGCGCTGGCTGGGCAGCGGGCTGCTGCCCTCGATCGGCGTGGCCCTGCCCTTGTTGCTGCTGCCCTTGTGGTGGGCCGTTCGCACCGGACTCTCGCCGCTGCGCCGGCTGGTGGAAGCGCTGGCCCAGCGCGATGCCGCCACGCTCACGCCGCTGCAGCTGGACCTGCGCTATGCGGAGCTGCAGCCCATCGTGGCCGCCATCGACGGCCTGCTGGCCCGCGCCCGGCAGCATGTGCAGGCCGAGCGCGCCCTGACCCACAACACCGCGCACGAGCTGCGCACGCCGCTGGCCGTGATCGCCGCCCACGCGCATGCGATGACCAGCGCCACCGACGCCGCCACGGCCGACGCCGCACGCCAGGGTATTCAGCGCGGGGTGCAGCGCACGTCGCACCTGGTCGAGCAGTTGCTGACCCTGGCCCGGCTGGAAGCGCCCGGTCCGCCCTGCGCCGCCGAAGCCACCGACCTGGTGGCCGTGATCCGCCAGCAGCTCATCGACCTCACGCCGGCCGCCGATGCACGCGGCATCGACCTGGCCCTGGTGTCGCCGGAGCAGTGCCCGGCGAAGCTGCCGCTGGCGCCGCTGCAGTCCATCCTCGACAACCTGCTGCGCAATGCGCTGGTGCACTGCCCGCCCGGCTCGCAGGTGGAGGTGCGGTTGTCCGTCGAGGGCGGACAGCTGCGCCTGGAAGTGCTGGACGACGGGCCGGGCATGCCGGCCGACGAGCGCGAGCAGGCCTTTGCGCGCTTTTTCCGCGGGCAGGCCGCCGGCCCCGGCTCGGGGCTGGGCCTGGCCATCGTGCAGGAGGCGGCCCGCCGCCTGGGCGGGCAGGCCCGCTTGTCGGCGCGGCCCGACAGCCCCGGGCTGCGGGTGTGCGTGGAGTGGCCGCAGGGCTGACTGAACAGCCCTCGATGGCCCCGCCTCAGGCCGTGCGGCGCTGCGCCCGCGCCAGCATCGGCGACGCCTTGCTGGCCGCCATCACGTCCTGCGCGGTGGCCATCAAGGCCGGCGCCAGCGCTTCCATGCGGGCTTCGGTCAGGCGCACCAGCGGGCCGGCGATGGTGACCACGCCGATGGCCGGGCCACCGGGTGCACGCACCGGCGCGGCCATGGCCGACATGCCGGGCGCAAACACCTCGACGATGCTGCTCCAGCCGCGCTTGCGCGCGTTGCGGATGTAGGTGAGCAAGGCCTTCATCGTGGTGGGCGCCTGCGGCCCGTATTGATCGGGCTGGCCAAAGCCCTGGCGGGCCACGCGTTCCAGCGCCTCTTCATCGCTGAGCGTGGACAGCAGCGCATGGCCGGCTGCACTGCACGACAGCTGCACCGCCAGGCCCATGTCGGGGTCGTAGCGCAGGCCGCGGGTGGCGCCCTGGGCCTTGGCCACGAACACCAGGTCGTCACCATCGACCACCGCCATGCGCACCAGCTCGCCCGACTCCTGCGCCAGGCCGTCCAGCAGCGGCTGGGCCACGTCCACCACGCCGGAGTTGCTGAGGAAGCTCAGGCCCAGCGACACCAGCTTGACGGTGAGGGTGTAGTCGCCGTGGTCGCGCTCCTGGCGCACGTAGCCGTATTCGGCCAGCTCCGCCAGCAGGCGGTGGGTGACGCTGAGCGGAATGCCCAGCTCGTTGGACACGAAGGACAGCGAACACCCCTGCGGATGCGCAGCCAGGGTCTCCAGCACGTTGAAGCTTCTTTGAAGTTTTGAACTCATGTGTCTCACCGGCCCGTCGCTGCGGGCCGTGTTGGGCTGCGTCGGCACTCTAACCCTCCTGTTACGTCACGAACGTGGGAGGAAGCGTATTCCATAGTGGAAACGTTTTCCGTTTTTTCTATGCTCACGGTCAAGATTCAACGAACCCTGTCATCGGAGACCCCATGAAGCTGACCCGCCGACCACTCGTCGCCGCCTGCCTGACCGCCCTGCTCGCGCTGCCGGCCTTGACCGCCACCGCCCAGGACTTCCAGGAACGCACGATCAAGTTCGGCCACCTGAACAACGCCGACCACCCGGTGAGCGCCGGCGTCAAGAAGTTCGCCGAGCTGCTGGCCGCCAAGACCGGCGGCAAGATGAAGGTGCAGGAGTTCCCGGCCTCCACGCTGGGCAACGAGCTGCAGCAGCAGTCGGCGCTGCAAGGCGGCGTGCAGGAGATGAGCGCGCCGGCCACCACCTCGCTGGCCGGCATCGTCAAGGAGTTCGGCCTCATCGACTTTCCGTTCGCGGTGAGCGACTTCGGCCAGGCCGATGCGCTGCTGGACGGCCCCTTCGGCCAGGCCCTGCTGGCCAAGCTGCCCGAAAAAGGCCTGGTGGCCCTGGGCTACTGGGACCTGGGCTTCCGCAACGTCACCAACAGCAAGCGGCCCATCACCAAGCCCGAAGACCTGGAAGGCCTGAAGCTGCGCGTGATCCCGAACCCGGTGTTCCTGGAGACCTTCAAGGCCTTCAAGGCCAACCCGCTGCCGATGCCGTTCGCCGAGCTGTACGGCGCGCTGGAAAGCCGGGCGGTGGACGGCCAGGAGAACCCCTTCGCGGTGATCCTGTCGAACAAGATGTACGAGGTGCAGAAGTACGTCAGCGCCACCAACCACGTGTACGCGGCCAACATCGTGCTGGTCAGCAAGCGCTTCTGGGACAAGCTGTCGGCCGCCGAGAAAAAGGCGATGAACGACGCCGCCAACGAGGCGCGCAGCTACCAGCGCACCACCAGCCGCGCCGCCGCACAGAAGGCCGTGGCCGAGCTGCAGGCCAAGGGCATGCAATACAACGAGCTGACCCCTGCCGCGCAGAACGCGATGAGCGCCATCGCCAAGCCGGTGACCGACCGCCTGGCCGCCTCCTACGACCCGGCCATCGTCAAGCTCTACAACGAAGAGCTGGTCCGCATCCGCAAGTGATGCCCGCTGCCGCCCGACCCGCCGACGCTTCCCGCCTACCCATGAACATCCTCGTCCTGCACGGCCCCAACCTCAACCTGTTCGGCCGCCGTGAGCCGCACATCTACGGCACCACCACGCTGGCCGAGATCAACGAACGCCTGGGCGCCATCGCCCGTGAGCTGGACGTGACGCTCGAGACCTTCCAGAGCAACCACGAAGGCGCGTTGATCGACAAGCTGCATGAGCGCATCGACAGCGCCCAGGGCGCGCTGGTGAACCCGGCCGGCCTGACGCAGCATGGCGTGCCGCTGCACGACGCGATCAAGGCCATGCCCTTTCCGGTGCTGGAGATCCACATGTCCAACATCGCGGCGCGCGAGGCCTGGCGGGCGCACTCCATCATCTCGCCGGCGGTCAAGGCCACCATCCAGGGCCTGGGCTGGCGCTCTTACACCTTCGGCCTGCGGGCGCTGGTGGACCTGGTGCGCGACAACCGCCAGGCCTGAAGAAAGCGCCGACGTGACCCGCTTCTTCCACTTCTATTGCAAGGCCCTCGAAGCCCTGCTGGTGCTGGCGCTGGCCGTGATGGTGCTGCTGGTGTTCGGCAACGTGGTGCT
>NZ_CAXFDV010000412.1:0-3281 GCF_964001545.1 uncultured Aquincola sp. | reverse complement strand
GTAGTGCTCCTCGCCCACCGCGTTGGGGTCGACCTGGCGCGAGGTCGAGTCCAGCGGGTCCACGGCGGGGTAGATGCCCAGCGCGGCGATGTCACGCGACAGCACCACGGTGGCGTCCAGGTGGGCGAAGGTGGTGGCAGGCGACGGGTCGGTCAGGTCGTCCGCAGGCACGTAAACGGCCTGGATCGAGGTGATCGAGCCCACCTTGGTCGAGGTGATGCGCTCTTGCAGGCGGCCCATTTCCTCGGCCAGCGTCGGCTGGTAGCCCACGGCGGAAGGCATACGGCCCAGCAGTGCGGACACTTCGGTACCGGCCAGCGTGTAGCGGTAGATGTTGTCCACGAAGAACAGCACGTCACGGCCTTCGTCGCGGAACGACTCGGCGATGGTCAGGCCGGTCAGGGCCACGCGCAGGCGGTTGCCCGGCGGCTCGTTCATCTGGCCGTAGACCATGGCCACCTTGGAGTCCGGCAGGCTCTCCAGGTTGACCACGCCCGAGTCGGCCATCTCGTGATAGAAGTCGTTGCCCTCACGGGTACGCTCGCCCACGCCCGCAAACACCGACAGGCCGCTGTGCGCCTTGGCGATGTTGTTGATGAGCTCCATCATGTTCACAGTCTTGCCGACGCCGGCACCGCCGAACAGACCCACCTTGCCGCCCTTGGCGAACGGGCAGATCAGGTCGATCACCTTGATGCCGGTTTCCAGCAGCTCGGTCGAGGGCGACAGTTCGTCGTACGTGGGGGCCTTGCGGTGGATCGAGGCCGTCAGTTCCTGGCTCACCGGACCGCGCTCGTCGATCGGGTTGCCCAGCACGTCCATGATGCGGCCCAGAGTGGCCTGGCCCACCGGCACCGAGATGGCGGCGCCGGTGTTGTAGACCATGGTGCCGCGGCGCAGGCCGTCGGACGAACCGAGGGCGATGGTACGCACCACGCCGTCGCCCAGCTGCTGCTGCACTTCCAGCGTCAGCGCCGAGCCTTCCATCTTGAGCGCGTCGTACACGCGCGGCATGTTCTGCGGGGGAAATTCAACGTCCACCACCGCGCCGATGCATTGGACGATCTTGCCTTGGGCTTGCGTCATGTCAGTTCCTTTAATCTTTTCCGTCACACTGCAGCGGCGCCGCTGACGATCTCGGAGAGTTCCTTCGTGATCGCCGCCTGGCGGGTCTTGTTGTAGACCAGCTTCAGCTCACCGATCAGGTTGCCGGCGTTGTCGGTGGCGGCCTTCATCGCAACCATGCGGGCCGATTGCTCCGACGCCATGTTCTCGGCCACCGCCTGGTAGACCAGCGCCTCGACGTAGCGGGTCAGCAGCTCGTCGATCACCGTCGCGGCATCGGGCTCGTAGATGTAGTCCCAGCCGTAGGCCTGCTTCTCTTCGGCCGACTGCGCCAGGCGCGAGCCGTCGAGCGGCAGCAGCTGCTCGACCACCGGCTCCTGCCGCATCGTGTTGATGAAGCGGGTGTAGCAGAGGTAGACCTTGTCGACCTTGCCTTCGATGAAGGCGTCCAGCATCACCTTGACCGGGCCGATCAGCTTCTCGAGCACGGGCGCATCGCCCAGCTGCACGGCGTGGCTGACCACGGGCACGCTCATCCGGTTCAGGAAGCCGTAGCCCTTGTTGCCGATCGCCACCGCCTGCACCTTGTTGCCGGCGGCCTGGTCTTCACGCATGCGGGCCGTGACGGCGCGCAGCACGTTGGTGTTCAGGCCACCGCACAGGCCCTTGTCGGTGGTGACGACGATGTAACCCGCCACCTTCGACGTGCCGTCGGTCCGCATGTAGGCCGACTGGTACTCGGGATTCGCGTTCGACAGGTTGGCCGTGATGTTGCGGATCTTGTCGCTGTACGGACGCGCGCCGCGCATCCGGTCCTGCGCCTTGCGCATCTTGGAAGCGGCGACCATTTCCATGGCCTTGGTGATCTTCTTGGTGTTCTCCACCGATTTGATCTTGCCGCGTATTTCCTTGCCGACAGCCATCTCGGGCTCCTGTTAGGCGAACGACTTCTTGAACGAAGCGATCGCGTCGGTCAGCTTGGCTTCGGAGTCCTTGCTCAGCGCCTTCTCGGATTCCAGCGTCTGCAGCAGAGCGGCATGGCTGGTCTTCAGGTGCTGGTGCAGGCCGTGTTCGAACGCCAGGATCTTCTTGACGTCGACGTCGTCCATGTAGCCCTTGTTGACCGCGAACAGCGTCGCGCCCATCAGGCTGATGGGCAGCGGCGAGTACTGCGCCTGCTTCAGCAGTTCGGTCACGCGGGCACCGCGGTCCAGCTGTTTGCGGGTGGCGGCGTCCAGGTCGGAAGCGAACTGCGCGAACGCAGCCAGTTCACGGTACTGCGCCAGGTCGGTACGGATACCGCCGGACAGGCCCTTGATCAGCTTGGTCTGGGCGGCACCACCGACGCGCGACACCGAGATACCGGCGTTGATGGCGGGGCGGATACCGGCGTTGAACAGGCTGGTTTCCAGGAAGATCTGGCCGTCGGTGATCGAGATCACGTTGGTCGGCACGAAGGCGGACACGTCGCCGGCCTGCGTTTCGATGATCGGCAGCGCGGTCAGCGAGCCGGTCTTGCCCTTGACCTCACCCTTGGTGAAGGCTTCGACGTAGTCGGCGTTCACGCGGGCGGCACGCTCCAGCAGGCGGCTGTGGAGATAGAACACGTCGCCAGGGAAAGCTTCGCGGCCCGGCGGGCGGCGCAGCAGCAGCGACACCTGACGGTAGGCCACGGCCTGCTTGGACAGGTCGTCATAGACGATCAGGGCGTCCTGGCCGCGGTCGCGGAAGTACTCGCCCATCGTGCAGCCCGAGTAGGCCGACACGTACTGCATCGCCGCCGATTCGGAGGCCGAGGCCGCCACGACGATGGTGTACTCCATCGCACCGGCCTGCTCCAGCGCGCGCACCACGTTCTTGATCGACGAAGCCTTCTGGCCGATCGCGACGTAGATGCAGGTCATGTTCTGACCCTTCTGGCTGATGATCGCGTCGATGGCGACGGCGGTCTTGCCGGTCTGGCGGTCGCCGATGATCAGCTCGCGCTGGCCACGGCCGACGGGCACCATCGAGTCGATCGACTTCAGGCCGGTCTGCACCGGCTGGTCCACCGACTTACGGGCGATCACGCCCGGGGCGACCTTCTCGATCACGTCGGTCAGCTTGGCGTTGATCGGGCCCTTGCCGTCGATGGGCTGACCCAGCGCGTTGACCACGCGGCCGATCAGCTCGGGGCCGACCGGCACTTCCAGGATGCGGCCCGTGCACTTGACGGT
>NZ_CAXFDV010000411.1:0-15817 GCF_964001545.1 uncultured Aquincola sp. | reverse complement strand
CGGGTCAATGAACATGCGATGCGCCGGGTGATCATCGGCATCACCGGCCTCAGCTCGGCCTACCCGGCCGATGCCCAGGCCTTCGACCACAAGCTGAGCAAGCCGATCGACGCCGAGCAGCTGTTCAGCCTACTGCGGCAGGAGTGGCGCGAGCGCTTCGAGGACTCGCCCTTCGCGTTCTGAACGCCCTAGTGCGGGCCGCCTGATGCGGCATCAGGCACGGCGCGGCGGCAGCTCGCCGTGCAGCGAACTGGGCGCATCCAGCCCCGCCCCGGGCGACACGCCCACCCCCAGCCGGTCGACCAGCTCGCTGCCCAGCCAGGCGGTGACCAGCGACAGCGCCACCCCGGCGAACGACAGGCCCAACGCCAGCGCCGAAGGCTCGACGCCGTACTCACCCCGCAGCCAGGCACTGGCCGCGAACAGCAGCACCACCCCCCCGTTGCCCAGCCCGTGCAGCGCGCCCACGCGCCGCGCGCGCGTTCCTCGCGGGATGGCCAGCCAGTCGATGGTGCCGAAGGGCGTGGCCACCAACGCGCCGATCACGCCCCCCACGATCAGCCACCAGGCCACCATGGCCAGGTCGGCGCGGTCCCTGATGAGCCAGCCGATGTCGAACATCACCGACGTGGCCAGCAGCCCCAGCGGGAACACGATCAGCATCTGATGCACGGGGTGCCCCAGCACCTTGGCTCGGCTTTCCATGACGTCTCCTGGCGGCGGCCCTGCAGTGGCACGGCCGGTGCCGGGCGGTCGGCAAGCTGCATGCCGCAAGCCTGCGATCATTGCGGCATGCAGCCCCTCACCCCGCCCCCGATCACCGTCCAGGACATCCTTGCCGCGGCCGACCGGCTGCGTGGCCATGTGCTGGAAACGCCCTGCGTTCCTTCACGCACGCTGTCGGCCATCACCGGCTGCGACGTGTACCTGAAGTTCGAGAACCTGCAGTTCACCGCCTCCTTCAAGGAACGCGGCGCGCTGAACAAGCTGGCCCAGCTGAGCGACGACGAGAAGGCCCGCGGCGTGCTGGCCGTGAGCGCCGGCAACCATGCCCAAGGCGTGGCCTACCACGCGCAGCGGCTGGGCCTGCCGGCCACCATCGTGATGCCACGCTTTGCGCCGGCGGTGAAGGTGGACAACACCCGCCGCTTCGGGGCCAACGTGGTGCTGGAGGGCGACACCTTCGACCAGGCCCGCGCCCATGGCCTGCAGCTGGCCAAGGACCGCGGGTTGACCGTGGTGCACCCGTATGACGACCTGGCCATTGCCGCCGGCCAGGGCACGCTGGGGCTGGAGATGCTGCAGCAGCAGCCCGACATCGACACGCTGGTGGTGTCCATCGGTGGTGGCGGGCTCATCGGCGGCATTGCGGTGGCGGCACGGGCGGTGCGGCCGCACATGCGCATCGTGGGCGTGCAGACCGAGCGCTTTCCGGCCGTGTTCAATGCCAAGAAGGGCGAGCAGCGAGGCTTTGCGCAGACCACCATCGCCGATGGCATCGGCGTCAGCTCGCCAGGGGCCTTGACGGTGCCCCTGATCCACCAGCTGGTGGACGACGTGGTGCTGGTGAGCGAAGACACCATCGAGCAGGCCATCCTGATGCTGCTGGAGATCGAGAAGACGGTGGTGGAAGGCGCGGGCGCCGTGGGCCTGGCTGCGCTGCTGGCGCACCGCGAGCACTTCATCGGCCGCAAGGTGGGGCTGGTGCTGTCGGGCGGCAACATCGAGCCGCTGCTGCTGGCCGAAATCATCCACCGCGGCATGGTCAAGTCGGGCCGGCTGGTGCGGCTGCGCATCAACGTGCGCGACGTGCCGGGCACGCTGGCCACCGTGGCCCAGATGCTCAGCGAGCTGGGCGCCAACATCGAGGAGGTGCAGCACAACCGCGCCTTCAGCTCGTTGCCGGTGGAACGGGCGCAGATCGAGGTGGTGGTGCAGACGCGCGGCGATGCCCATGTGGACACCATCCTGGCCACGATGACCGAGCGCGGCTTCGAGATCCAGCGCGTGCGGTGATTGCGCGGCAGGCACAATCCGGCCCTTGCGCCGATCTGACCGACGCCACTGCCGATGACCTCTCAAGCCCCTGACCACATCCCCGTGCCGCCGGCCGACAGCCCCGCACAGACCCCCGCCGCGGCGGAAGCTGCCGCGCCGGAGCAGGCGCAGGCACCGGCCAACGCGCCGGTGACCGCGCCAGCCGCCGAGGCCACCGAGCCCGCCCAGGCACCCGCCGAAGCAGCATCCGCGGATGCTGCTGAAGCCCCCGCCGATGCTGCGCCGGCAGCCGCTGAAGCCGCACCGGCCCAGCCGGCCGGCAAGGCTGCCGAGCTGTCGCCCGCACAATGTGCGGCCGAGCTGGCCAAGCGCTTTCCGGCCTTGTTCGGCCGCCACCCCAAGCCGCTGAAGCTGCGCATCCAGGCCGACATCCAGCAGCGTGCGCCGGGTGTCTTCAGCAAGCGGGTGCTGTCGATCTTCCTGCACCGGCATACCGGCAGCACCTCGTACCTGATCGCGCTGAGCAAGTCGAAGGAACGCTTCGACCTCGACGGCCAGCCCGCCGGCGAGCTGAGCGAAGAACACCGCAACGCCGCCAATGAAGAGCTGGCCCGCCGCCGCGCCAACCAGCAGAACCGGCGCGAGCAGGAAGAGCAAGGCCGCCGCGAACGCGCCGACCTGCTGTGGGCCTTCGAGCACACCACACTGACGCCGGCCAACTTCTGCGCGCTCAAGGGCATTGCGCCCGAGTCGCTGGACAGCCTGCTGGAAGTGGCCCGCAAGGAAGCCGCCGAACGCGCGGCCCAGCCGCCCCGCCGCGAAGGCTTTGGTGGCCGTGGCGACTTCGGCTCGGGCCGCAACGAGCGCGGCCCCCGGCCGGAAGGCGCGGGCGGCGAGCGCGGCGGCCCGCGGCGCGAAGGCGCACCCGGCCGCGGTCCGCGGCCTGGTGGCGAAGGTGCCCGTGGCCCGCGCCCTGGCGGCGAAGGCGGCCGTGGTGGCCGCCCGGGTGGCCGGCCCGGCGGCGGCAAGCCGGGCGGCCCGCGCCCGCGCTGAAAGCGCGTGGCCCGCCCGCCGGGCCGTCCCAAGGGCGGGTGCTCCCTGGGGGCAGGTCAAGCCGGTTTGACAGGCCTCATCCAGCGGCCGATGGTGCTGTAGAGCACCTCCACGTCGATCGGCTTGGCGATGTGGTCGTCCATGCCGGCGGCCAGTGCCTCGGCACGGTCGATGGCGCGGGCGCTGGCGGTCATCGCGATCACCGGCAGCCGGCGCCAGCGGGCATCGGCGCGCAGCAGGCGCGTGGCCTCGAAGCCATCCATCACCGGCATCTGGCAATCCATCAGCACGCCGTCGAAGGCGTGTTGTTCCAGGCAGCGCAGCGCTTCCTGGCCGTTGGCGGCCACGGTGGGCTCGATGCCGGCATTGCGCAGCAGCTCCAGCGCCAGCTCCTGGTTGATCTCGTTGTCTTCCACCAGCAGCACGCGCAGCCCCAGCAGCGATGCAGGCTCCTGCGGCAGCTCGTGGTCCGTGGCGGTGGGCACCGCTTCGGCCACGCCCAGGCGCAGCTCGAACCAGAAGCAGCTGCCCACGCCGGGCTGGCTGTCCACCTCGATCTGCCCGCCCATCAGCTGCACCAGCCGCTGCGAGATGGCCAGCCCCAGCCCGGTGCCGCCATAGCGGCGCGAGGTGGAACCATCGGCCTGGCTGAAGGGCTTGAACAGCAGCGCGCGCTGCTCGGGCGTCATGCCGATGCCGGTGTCGCGCACGCTGAAGCGCAGCTGCACCATGGCCGGCTCGGGGGTGGGCAGCGCCTGGATGCTGCAGCTCACCTCGCCCTGCTCGGTGAACTTGACGGCGTTGTTGCACAGGTTGATGAGCACCTGCCCCAGCCGCAGCGGGTCGCCCACCAGGTGTGTGGGCACCGGCCCGGCCATCGGAAAGCTCAGCCCCAGGCCCTTTTGCGCCGCACGCACGCCGACGATGTCCTGGGCCTGGCCCAGCACGTCGGCCAGTGCAAACACGGTTTGTTCGATCTCCACGCGACCGGCCTCCACCTTTGAGAAATCGAGGATGTCGTCGACCAGCGACAGCAGCAGCGTGGCCGAGGTCTGGATCTTCTGCACGTAGTTGCGCTGCCGCTCGTTCAGCCCGCTGTGCAGCGCCAGGTAGGCCATGCCCAGCACCGCGTTCATCGGCGTGCGGATCTCATGGCTCATGTTGGCCAGAAAGGCCGTCTTGGCGCGGTTGGCGGCATCGGCCGCTTCCATCGCGGTCTGCAGCGCGGCGGTGCGCTGGGCCACGCGCTGCTCCAGCTCGGCATTGAGGCCGCGCAGCTGCTCGACCACCCAGGCGTTTTCCAGCGAGATGGCGGCCTGCACCGCCAGCTGGTTGAGCACGCCCAGCCGCTCACGCGTGAACAGGCGCGGCACGCTGCGGTGCTCCAGGTACAGCACGCCGGTGAGCGTGGCGCGGTGCTGGATGGGCAGGCACAGGGCCGAGGCCGGCTGGTGCGCCAGCAGGTAGGCATCACGCTCGAAGGTGTGCGGCGGGTGGGTGTCGCCCAGCAGCACGGTTTCGCGGCTGCGCTGCACGAAGGCCAGCATGCGGTGCGGCAGCCGCTGGCGGGCGCTGTCGTCGGGCCGCAGCTGCACGTCGATGTCGTGCAGCCGAACCTGCGCGGTGGCCGCCAGCAGCAGGGGCGACTGGCGCTCGCGCGCGTCCACCAGCAGCAGCGCACCCGACTGCGCACCGGCCTGCTCGATCACCAGGCGCATCAGCGTGCCCAGCAGTTCGTCGCGCGTGATGCGGCTGGACAGTGCCTGCGTGGCCTTGACCAATGCCAGCGTGTCCAGCGGCATCGGCCGCGCCTCGGGTTCGGCGGGCAGCGGCAGGCGGTGCGGCAACGCGGCGGCCTGGGCCTGCCCGCGGCTGATGCGGTCGATCACCGCGGCATCCAGCCGCCGCAGCTTGGCCCAGGCACCCCAGCGTTCATAGGCGGCGATGGCAGCCTGCCGGCAGGCTTCGGCCGCCGTGGGCAGCTGCAGCTGGCCGGCGACGCGCGCGGCGCGCTCCATCGACAAGGCCTGCACATGCGGCAGGCCCAGCGCCGCGGCCTGCCGGGCCGCCGCCTCGAAGCCGGCCAGCGCCTGCAGCGCGTCGCCGCCCAGGCGCTGGCGCTCGGCCTGCAGCAGGCTGCGCCAGGGGCCGAAGGCATCGGGGTTGTGGCGGGCCCAGTGCTCGACCTGCTGCACTGCCGCGTCGAGCGCGGCGCTGTCGGCGGGGGTGGCGGTGTCCTGGTCGCCGGCCAGGGCCAGCGCGCCGTACACCACGTGCAGGTGCTCCAGCAGCGTGCCCTTGACGGCCGCCCGCGAGGCATCGGCCCGCCGGGCCTGCAGACGGGCCGAAGGCAGGTCGCCCAGCACGCAGTCCACCATCAGGCGCCGCAGCGCCACGAAGGCCGCACGCAGTTCGCCGGCGGCGGCCGGCGCCAGCTCGGTGTCGGGCACCAGCACCGGCGGCGTGGCGGGGATCGGGTCGCCGCGCAGCCGGCAGGCGGCGTCGCGCAGCGAGATCAGGTCTTCGGCCAGGTCGGGGAAGCGGGCGCGCTGCACCTGGGGCAGCAGCTCTTCGGCCCGCGCCACCACCTCGTCCACCGGCCGGCCGGCGAACAGCAGCGTGGTCACCAGGTGCCCGCAGGCAAAGCAGGCGGTGCCCAGGTCGCCCTCGGCGCGGGCGCTGTCCAGCGCCTGCTGCAGGCGGCGCACCACCTCCTGCCAGGGCCGGCACCACATGGCGATGAGCCCGCGCCAGAAGGCGATGCGCCCCAGATCGTTGCCGCCGTGGGCGGCCTCGGCCATGGTCTGCGCAAGGTAGCCGAAGGCCTCGCCCGCCGCGGGCTCGCCGAGGTGGCCGGCCAGCACCCAGCCGAAGTAGGCCAGCCCCGGCGCACTGGCGCGGGCCTGGCCATGGTCCAGCAGCAGGTGCACCAGGCGGATGAGCAGCAGCGCCAGCAGCTGCTTGTCGAGGAACACCAGCAGCCGCAGCGCACCGTCGATGCCGCGCAGCAGCAGCAGCGCCTCGGGCTGCATCATCTGCGGCAGCTCGGCCAGGCTGACCACGGGCCGGTCGCCCAGCCGCGCCTGCAAGGCCTGCCAGGCCTGCCGCACCTGGGCCGCCTGCGGCTGGGCGGGCAAGGGCAGGCCCAGCTCGGCCAGGCTGGCGATGGCCACCTGCTCGGCCTGCTGGTAGTGGCCGCGGGCCACGCACACCTCGATCAGCACCTGGTGCGCGTCCAGCCGCTCGGCCGGCGGGCGCCGCTGCGCCAGCACCCGGCGGGCCAGGCGTTCGGCCTCGTCGAAGCACTGGCGCTGTGCCTCGCAGCGCGCCAGCAGGCGCAGCAGCGCGCTGGCCAGCGCGGGCTGGCTGGGCCAGGGGTCGGCCGGCAGCAGCGCCAGACCGGCGCGCAGGTAGGCGATGGCGGCCACGTAGGCGGTGGCGCCATAGGCGCGGGCGCCGGCCTGCAGGTTGAGCGCCGCCACCGACAGCCGCTCGGCCTCGTCGGTGAGGGCCGCCAGCCCATGGTTGAACTGCGTGACGATGGCATAGAGCCGGTCGTCGCCTTCCACCAGGCCTTCGGCCGCGGCGTCGGCGCGCAGTGAGCGCGCGATGCGCACATGCAGCGCCGGCCGTGCGTCGGCAGGCGTCAGCTCCTGCGCGGCTTCCTGCGCGCGGTCGTGCAGGAAGCGCCACTGCGGCGTGCCGCGGGCCACCAGGCCGGCCTGCAGCGCGGGCCACAGCGCGGCCTCGGCCTGGCCTTCGGTCAGGCCGGCCACACGGGCCAGCACGTTGAGGCGGAAGGGGCTGCCCAGCAAGGCCGCCAAAGCCAGCGCCTGGCGGCTGGCCTCGGGCAGGCGGCGCAGGCGCGCCAGCATCAGGTCCACCACGTTGTCGGTGAATCCGCGCTGGGTGATGCGCGCCAGCTCGCCATGCCAGTGCCCGGCCTGGGCGTCGAACTGCAGCAGGCCGTCCTGGTGCAGCGCCGTCAGGAACTGGCCGACGAACTGCGGATTGCCATCGGTGCGCGCATGCACCAGTGCGCCCAGCGACTGCACCAGCCCGTCGTGCCGGTGCAGCGCACCGGCCACGATGCGCACCACGTCGCCCCGCTCGAGCGAGCGCAGCGGCAGCACCGTCACCGGCACGCCGCGGCGGGCAAAGGCAGCCTCCACCACCACCGCCGACGCAATGCCCTGCGGCCCGATGGGCCGGCTGGCGCCCACCACCAGCACATGGCGCGACTGGGGCGCGTCGCACAAGGCGGCCAGCAGGCCCAGGCTGCCGACGTCCAGCCAGTGCAGGTCG
Organism: uncultured Aquincola sp.; assembly: GCF_964001545.1. NCBI lineage: Bacteria > Pseudomonadati > Pseudomonadota > Betaproteobacteria > Burkholderiales > Sphaerotilaceae > Aquincola > uncultured Aquincola sp. Next base: position 8,461 of record NZ_CAXFDV010000411.1, on the reverse strand, counting down.
TCGAAGAACAGCACCAGCGGATGCTCGGCCGTGGCCAGCACGCCCACCAGGCGCTGCAACGCGTCCTGCAGGCGGCGGGCGGCCTGCTCGGCCGGCAGGCCGGGGGGTTCGGGCACCGCGCCCATCACCCAGCGCAGGGCCGGCACGACCTCGGCCACCGCCGCCGCATCGGCGCCCAGGGCCCGTTCCAGCCGCTGGCGCCACTGCGTGAGTTCGGCGGCACTGCCGGTGAGCATGCGCTGCACCAGCGGCCCCAGCGCCATGCCGAACACCGCATGCGGAATGCCGCGCACGTAGGGGTCGGCCTTGGCCACGCAGAAGCTGCCGCCCTCCAACGCCACGGCCGAGCGCAGCTCGGACACCAGCGAGCTCTTGCCCACGCCCGCCTCGCCGGTGACCAGCACCACCTGGCGCGGGCCGCCCGCGGCCACGCGGTGGAAGGCTGACAGCAGCGCCGTGCGCTCGTCGTCGCGGCCCACCAGCACTTCGGGCAGCTCGAAGCGGTCGGACACATCGGCCCGGCCCAGCACCAGCGTGTCGTCGATGCGGCCCTGCTCCCAGGCCTGCCGGCACAGGGCCAGGTCGGCGCGCAGGCCGTTGGCGGTCTGGTAGCGGCGCTCGGGCAGCTTGGCCAGCAGCTTCATCACCAGCTGCGCCAGCGCATGCGGCACGCCGGGCACCACCGCGTCGGGCGAGCGGGGCTCGCGCGCCAGGTGGCAGTGCACCCACTCCAGCGCATCGGCCGCCTGGAAGGGCAACCGGCCGGTGAGCAGCTGGTAGAGCATCACGCCCGCGCCGTAGAGGTCGCTGCGGCTGTCCACGGTGCGGTTCATGCGGCCCGTCTGCTCGGGCGAGGCATAAGGCAGCAGCCAGGCGGGCAGCTCGGTGGCCAAGTCGTCGGGGTAGTCGCGCTGCAGGCGCACCGCGCGCGAGAAGTCGAGCAGCCAGACCTGGCCGTGGTCGCCCACCAGCACGTGGCCCGGGTGCAGGCCGCCGTGGATCACCTTCTGGCGGTGCAGGTCGTCCAGCGCCTCGGCCAGGCTTTCGGCGACGGTGAAGAACTGCGCCAGCGGACAGGGTTGCGGGCTGCAGATCAGCTCGGACAGCGGGCGGCCGTCCACGTCCTGCAGCACCTGCACCGCCTGGCCGCCGTCGTCCAGCACCGCCAGCGGCTGCGGCACGTGCGGGCCCTGCAGGCCCAGCATCAGCGCATGTTCGTCGCGCAGGCGGGTGGCCGCCTCGGGCGTGGCGGAGTCGGGGTGCGGCACCTTGAGCAGCACCAGCTGGCTGGCCACGGCGGGCGCGCTGCCCCGAAACACCTGGGTCGACAGGCTGTCGTGGAGCGTTTCGGCAGCGGTGTAGTCGGTGCTCATCGGCGCGGGGCGGGGCGCCTCAAGAATACTGGCAACTCCCCCTCAAATGGAGGAAGATGAATTTGCAAATGGCGACATTGATCGAGCTGACAGGGCTTGACCAATTGATGTCAATTGTGTCTGGGGGATCACCATGGCCTTTACCGCCCGCGCCCGCCACCGCACGTTCGTGCTGCTGTTTGCCCTGGCCGCGGGGCCGGTGGCCGCGATGGCGGCGCCGCCACCGTGCCGCGCCAGCGGCGGCCCGCCCGCGCAGGGTGCGCCGCTGCGGGTGGGGGCCATCGTGGGCAAGACCGGGCCAGACGACTTCAGCTCGTCGGCCGGTGCGGCGCGCGCGTACTTCCGCTGCGTCAACCAGCATGGCGGCATCCATGGCCGGCCGGTGCAGTACCTGATCGAAGACGACCAGTGGAATGCCGAGCGTGCCGCCCAGGCCGCCGCCCGCCTGGTGACGGACCGCCAGGTGCTGGCGCTGGTGGGCAACGGCAGCCTGGTGGAAATGCGCGTCAACGCCCGCCTGTACGAGCAGCAGGGCGTGGTGGTCATCGCCGCGGCCTGCGCGGTGCAGGAGTGTTTCGAGTCGCGCAACATCGTCTCCACCAACGGCGGGCCGCTGCCCAGCAACCTGGGCGCGGTGCAGTGGGCGGTGCGCAGCCTGGGTACACGTTCGGTGGCGTGCATCAGCGTCAACACCCCGGGCGGCGGCCACTGGACCTGCGACGCGGTGCAGCGCTGGCTGGCCGGCCGCGGCCTGCGCAGCCAGGCGGTGCTGTTCGACGCGGCCAGCGCCGACTTCACGTCGGTGCTGCTGCAGGCGCGCGCCACCGGCGCCGACACGCTGCTGGTGAACCTGCCCGCCGGCCTGGCGCTGCCGCTGCTGCAGGCCGCGCAGGAGCAGGACCTGGGCGAGCGCTACCGCTGGATCGCGCCCACGCCGCTGTACGACGACCAGGTGCCCGCGGCGCTGGGCCGCTACTGGGCGAACCGGCTGTACGTGCATGCCGAACTCACCCGGCTGGACGGCGACGGCCCCGACGCCCGCCGCTGGCGCGCGGTGATGCAAGGCTGGGGCAGCAGCGACGCGCTGGCCACCCAGCGGCGCGACACCTTCTCGCAGGCGGGCTTCGTGGCGGCCGACATCTTCACCGCCGCGCTGCTGCAGATGAACCCACGCGACCTGGACAGCCGCCGGGCCGTGACGCGGGCGCTGCGCGCGGTGCGCGACCACCGCAGCGACCTGCTGTGCCGGCCCTGGTACTTCGGCGATGGCGACCGCCACATGCCCAACCACGCCGGCATCATGCTGCGCTACACCGGCAGCGGCTACGAGACGGTGGCCGGCTGCTTCGACACCGAGTCGGACTACCTGGCGCCCATCCAGGCCTCGGAGCGGCGCCAGGGCATCGCCCGGCGCTGAGCGGGGCCGGCCATGCCCGCGGGCGCCCTGTGGATCTCGGGCCTGGCCCTGGGCGCGGTGTACGCGCTGGCCGGCGTGGCGCTGCTGCTGCTGTACCGCAGCACCGGCGTGCTCAACCTGGCGCAGGGTGCCCTGGGGGCGCTGGCGGCGCTGCTGGCCTGGCAGCTGGCCGCGCCCGGACCGGTGGGCCTGCCGGCCGCGGCGGTGGCGGTGGGCGCCGCCACCGCCGTGGCGCTGCTGTACGGCCATGCCGTGGCGCCGCGACTGGCGGCGCGCGAGCCGGTGCTGCAGGCCCTGGGCACCCTGGGCCTGGCGCTGGCGCTGCTGGGCGCCGTGGGCTGGGCCTGGCCACCCGCGCCGCGCCGGCTGCTGCTGCCCACCGATGCGCTGGTGCTGCAGTGGCCGGGCCTGCGGCTCACGAGCAGCCGGTTGCTGGCGCTGGCCGTGGCGGTGCTGGCGGCCGGCGGCACCGGCTGGCTGCTGGCCTGCAGCCGCCTGGGGCTGGCCTGGCGTGCACTGGCCGACCACCGCGCCCATGCGCGGCTGCTGGGGGTGCCGGTGCAACGCGCAGAGCAACTGGCCTGGGCCTGGAGCGGCCTGCTGTGCGGCATCGCCGGCCTGCTGCTGGGCCACCTGGTGCGGCTGGATGCCGGCACCCTCACTTTCCTGGTGGTGCCGGCGCTGGCGGCAGCGGTGGTGGGCCGGCTGCACGCCTGGCCGGCCACGCTGGCGGCGGGCCTGGCCATCGGCGTGGCCGAAGCCTGGGCCACCCAGTGGCCCGCGGCCAGCCCGTTTCGCGCTGCGGTGCCGTTTGCACTGGCGCTGCTGGTGGAAGTGGCGCGCGCGCTGGCCGCGGTGCGCTGGCGCGGCTGGCGGCGGCCACGCCGCCGGGCCCTGACAGGGCCCCTGCCGAAGGTGCCCGTTGCCCCGGCCGCCGATGCGGCGGCTGGCCGATGGTCGGTCGCGTGGCCCGCGGCGGGGCCGACCGTGCGCCGCCTGCTGGGGCCGGCGCTGGCCATCGCCCTGCTGCCGGCGCTGCTGGGCGGTTACTGGCTGCAGGTATGGACGGCGGCCGTGATCTACGCCATGGCAGCCTGCGGCGTGGCCTTGCTGCAGGCACAGCTGGGCCTGGTGCAGCTGGCCCAGGTGGCGTGGATGGGCGTGGGCGGCTGGCTGTGCCTGCGCCTGTGGCACGGCACCGGCTGGCCGGTGGGCATGTGCCTGGGGGTTGCCACGCTGGGCACCGCGCTGGCCGGCGCGCTGGTGGGCCTGCCGCTGCTGCGGCTGCGCGGCCTGGGCTTTGCGCTGGCCAGCCTGATGCTGGCGGGCGCCTTCGGCGTGGTGATCCACGCGCTGCAGTTTCCCAACGGCGGCTCCGACGGCCTGGCCGGCTACGGCCCCGGCATGGTGCCGATGGCGCGGCCCGCGGGGTGGGCGGGCGATGCCGCGCTGCTGCGAGGCGCCGCCTTGCTGCTGTGGGCCTGCCTGGCGCTGCAAGGGGCGATGGTGCGTGGCGCACCCGGTCGGGCCTGGGCCCTGATGCGCGAAAGCCCCGCCGCCGCGCTGGCCTGTGCAGTGCCGGTGAACCTGAGGCGGCTGCAGGCGCTGGCCTGGTGCGCGGCCACCGCCGGGCTGGCCGGCAGCCTGCTGGCGCTGCAGCTGGGCACGCTGGACCCCCGCTCCTTCGCGCCCGGCGAATCCATCGTGCTGCTGGCCACCACGGTGATCGCCGGGCCACAGGCTGCGGCGGGGCCGCTGCTGGCCGGGGTGCTGCACCGGGTGGTGCCCGGCGCACTGGCCAGTCTGGGGCTGGATGCGCAGCTGGCCCTGCTGCTGTTCGGCCTGGCCCTGATGCATGCGCTGGCCACCGCGCCGCAGGGCCTGGTGGTGCAACTGCAAACGCTGGCACGCATGGCCTGGCGGTTTCGTTGGCCCAGGCGCGCCCCGCGCCCGCCGGTGCGGGGCCGGCCATGATCTCGCTGCACCGGCTGGGCGTGCGCTTTGGCGGCCTGGTGGCGCTGGACGAAGTCACCGCCGAGTTGCGCGCGCCGGTGGTCGGCCTCATCGGGCCCAACGGCGCGGGCAAAAGCAGCCTGCTGGACGCACTGAGCGGCCTGGTGCCGGTGCAGCCCGCCACCCGCCTGCTGCTGGACCAGCTGCCGCTGCACCCCTTGAGCCCTCGCCAGCGCGCGCTGGCGGGGCTGCGCCGCGCCTTCCAGCACGACGCGCTGGTGCCCGAGCGCAGCGTGGCCGACAACGTGGCCGTGGCGCTGGATGCACGGCCGGGGTCGCGCGCCGACAAGGCCGCCGCGCTGCAGCAGGCGCTGCAAGGGGCCGATCTGTGGCCGCTGCGTGAAGCCCCCTGCGGCAGGCTGGACCGCTTCGAACGCCGGCGCGTGGCCTGGGCGCGGGCGCTGGCCGGCGGTGCCCGGCTGCTGCTGCTGGACGAACCGGCCGCCGGCCTGCCGCCCCACCAGCGCGCGGCGTTGGCGGCCTGGCTGGAACGTGTGCATGCCGATACCGGCACGCAGACCCTGCTGGTCGAACACGACCTGCGCCTGGTGGCGCGCTGCTGCGAAGAAGTGCTGGTGCTGCAGCAAGGCCGTCTGCTGGCGCACGGACCCACGGCCCAGGTGCTGGCCGATGCCCGCGTGCGCGCCGCCTGCGCCGGTGCAGGAGCCACCCTGTGATGGAGGCCCGCGACCTGCGCGCCGGCGGCAGCGCGCCGTTGAACCTGCGGCTGCCACCCGGCCAGCTGGTGCTGCTGACCGCCACCCGCACGCCAGACACCGGTGAACTGCTGGCCGCGCTGGCCGGCCTGCAGCCGCTGCAGCAGGGCAGCCTGTGGCTGCACGAGCAACGGGTGGATGGCCTGCCGCCCGACCAGCGCCGCCGCCGTGGCCTGGTGCTGGTGCCGGCGCAGCCGCCGGTGCTGCCGGGCTTGAGCGTGCAGGACAACCTGCGTGCCGCCGGCTGCCACCTGCCGGCCGCTGCACTGTCGCAGGCGCTGCAGCGCAGCGCCCAGTGGTGGCCTGAACTGCAGGCCTGCCGGCAGCAGCGGGCGGGCACGCTGTCCGGCGGGCAGCGCCGGCTGCTGGCGCTGGCGCAAGGCCTGGTGGCCTCACCCCGCTGGCTGTTGCTGGACGAGCCCACGCAGGCGCTGGCGCCCGCGCTGGCGCAGCGCCTGGTGCAGCGGCTGGGCGAGCTGCGCCAGCACGGCCTGGCGGTGCTGGTGGCCGATGCGCAGGCGCTCTGGTGGCAGCCGGTGGCCGATCAGGTGGTGGTGCTGGACGGCTGAAGCGCCGCGCTCACACGCCCAAAAATTCGCCCAGCCGGCTGGTGTCGGCCGCCAGCGCGGCCGAGCCGCCGGCCAGCTCGATGCGGCCCTTTTGCATCACCACCGCCTGCTCGGTGTGGCCCAGCACCTTGCGGTAGTCGCGGTCGACGATCAGCGTGGCGATGCCGGTGGCGCGGATCTCGCCGATCACGCGCCAGATCTCGGCCACGATCAGCGGCGCCAGGCCTTCGGTGGCTTCGTCCAGGATCATCAGCCGCGGGTTGGTCATCAGCGCGCGGCCGATGGACAGCATCTGCTGCTCGCCGCCCGACAGCTGCTGGCCGCCGTGGCCCAGCCGCTCGGCCAGCCGCGGGAAGGTGTGCATCACCCGCTCGAAGGTCCAGGCCCTGCGGCCGTCCAGGCCGGGGCGCTCGGCCATCACCAGGTTCTCTCGCACCGAGAGGTTGGGAAAGATGCCCCGCCCTTCAGGCACGTAGCCGATGCCCAGCCGCGCCATCTTCTCGGGCGCCCAGCCGGTCACGTCCTTGCCGTCCACCAGCACGCGGCCGGAGGCCGGCTTCACATAGCCCATCAGCGAGCGGATGAGCGTGGTCTTGCCCATGCCGTTGCGGCCCAGCAGGCCCACGGCGGTGGCGGCGGGCACCTGCACGTCCACGCCGCGCAGGATGTGGCTGTCGCCGTAGTAGGTGTTCAGGCTTTCGATCTTCAGCACGTCAATGCTCCCCCAGGTAGGCCGTCTGCACCTCGGGGTCGCGGCGGATGTGCTCGGGGTCGCCGCTGGCGATCACGCAGCCGTTGACCATCACCGTGATGCGGTCGGCGATGCGGAACACCGCGTCCATGTCGTGCTCCACCAGCAGCACCGCATGCGTGGCCTTCAGGCGTTGCAGCAGCGCCAGCATGCGGTCGGTTTCTTCGGCGCCCATGCCGGCCAGCGGCTCGTCCAGCAGCAGCACACGCGGCGCGGTGGCCAGGCACATGGCCACTTCCAGCTGGCGCTTGGCGCCGTGGCTCATCGTGCCGGCGATGCGATCGGCCTCATGCGCCAGGCCGGCCGCTTCCAGCGCGGCCTGGGCCGCGGCAGTGCTGCGCGCGCAGGCTGTCGCCGCCTGCCACAGCGCCCAAGGCCGCGCAAAGGCGGCCTGCGCGGCCAGGCGGCAGTTTTCGCGCACCGTGAACTCCGGAAAGATGGTGGTGCGCTGGTAGCTGCGGCCCACCCCCGCCCGCGCCCGCCGGTGCTGCGACCAGCCGGTGACGTCCTGCCCATCGAAGCGGATGCGGCCGGTGCTGGCACCCAGCTCGCCCGACAGCATGTTGATGAGCGTGGACTTGCCGGCGCCGTTGGTGCCGATGACCGCATGCACCTGACCCACGTGCAGGTCCAGGGCCACGTCGCTCACGGCCAGCAGCCCGCCGAAGCGGCGGCTCAGCCCTTCCACCTGCAGCATGGCTTGCATCAAGCACCTCTCGGGGTCGATTGCGGCGACAGCCGGTCCATCAGGCCGATCAGGCCCTTGGGCAGCAGCGCCACGAAAGCGATGATGGCCAGCCCCAGCGTGAGCTGCCAGTGGTCGGCCAGCGGGCCCACCAGGCCATGGGTGGACAGCACTTCGCGCAGCAGCGTGAAGGCCACCGCGCCGATCACCGCGCCCCGCAGGCTGCCCAGCCCGCCCAGGATGATCATCAGCAGCACGTCGCCCGAGGTGTGCCAGCCCAGCATCTCGGGGTTGACCACGCCATCGCGCGAAGCCACCAGAAAGCCCGCCAGCCCGGCCAGCGCACCGCCGATGACGAAGGCCGCCAACTTGTACAGGTAAGTGTTGAAGCCAGCGGCCCGCATGCGCTGCTCATTGACGCGGATGCCGGCCAGCGCCGCGCCGAAGCGCGAGCGGCGGATCAGCGCCAGCAGCCCGTAGGTGCCGGCCAGCGCCGCCAGCACCACGAAGTACAGCGTGCGCCGGTCCTCCAGGTCGATGGCGCCCAGCGCCGGCCGCACGTACAGGTAGATGCCGTCGCTGCCGCCGCCGATGCCGGTGTCGTGGAACACGAAGTAGGCCATCTGCGCAAAGGCCAGCGTGACCATGATGAAGTAGATGCCGCGGGTGCGCAGCCCCAGCAGCCCGACGAACAGCGCATAGGCCGCCGCGCCGCCCATGGCCAGCGGCAGCAGCGTGGCGATGGAGCCGCCGCCATCGCCCGAGGCCAGCACCGTGACATAGGCACCGATGCCATAGAAGGCCGCATGGCCCAGGCTGACCAGGCCGGTGATGCCGACGACGAGCTGCAGGCTGAGCGCGAAGATCGACAGGATCATCACCTTCAGCAGCAGGTCGGTGAGGTAAGGCGTGAGCACCGGCGCCACGGCGGCCAGTG
>NZ_CAXFDV010000410.1:0-1717 GCF_964001545.1 uncultured Aquincola sp. | reverse complement strand
TGCGACTGAAAGACAAGATCTGCATCGTCACCGGCGCGGCCCAGGGCATCGGCCTGGCCACCGCCACCAAGTTCGCGGCCGAAGGCGCGACCGTCATCGTCTGCGACGTGAAGCCCGCCGCCATCGATGCCGCGGTGACCCAGTGCGTGGAGCACACCGGCCGCGCCGGCTGCGCCGAAGGCCATGTGGTGGACGTGACCGACCGTGCGCAGGTCGATGCGATGGTGGCGGCGGTCAAGGCCCGCCATGGCCGCATCGACGTGCTGGTGAACAACGCCGGCATCACGAAAGACGCGCGGCTGGTGAAGATGACCGAAGCCCAGTTCGACGCTGTGATCGACGTCAACCTTCGCGGCGTGTTCCATTGCGCGCAGGCGGTGGCCGAGACCATGACGGCGCAGGGCGGCGGCGTGATCCTCAATGCCTCCAGCGTGGTGGGCATCTACGGCAACTTCGGCCAGACCAACTATGCGGCCAGCAAGTTCGGCGTCATCGGCTTCACCAAGACCTGGAGCCGCGAGCTGGGCCCCAAGGGCGTGCGGGTGAATGCGGTGGCCCCGGGCTTCGTGGAGACGCCCATCCTCTCGACCATCCCCGACAAGGTGCTGCAGCAGATGCGCGAGCAGGTGCCGCTGCACCGGCTGGGCAAGCCGGAAGAGATCGCCAACGTGTATGCCTTCCTGGCCAGCGACGAAGCCAGCTACATCAACGGCGCGGTGATCGAAGTGTCTGGCGGCATGGTGGTCTAGCCGTCTGTTGCGTCCCAGGTGGGACAATCGGCCGGATGTATGCACTGTTCGATGAATCCGGCAAATTCCTGGCCGGCCGCGTGATGTCCGAGGCCGAGAGCTCGATGCAGATCGAGCTCGACTCGGGCAAGCGCGTCAAGGTCAAGCTGGCCAACGTCCTGATGAAGTTCGACAAGCCGGCCCCGGCCGAGCTGATCGCCGCCGGCCAGCGCCTGGCGACCGAGATCGACCTGGACCTGGCCTGGGAATTCGCGCCCGAAGGCGAGTTCGGCTTCGTGGACCTGGCGCGCGACTATTTCGATGCCAAGGCCGGGCTGGAGCAGCAGGCCGCCGCCCTCTTCCGCCTGTACGAGGCGCCGCACTACTTCCGGCGCATGGGCAAGGGCGTGTTCAAGAAGGCGCCCGAAGAAACCGTGAAGGCGGCGCTGCTGGGCATCGAGCGCAAGAAGCAGCAGGCCGCGCAGATCGAGGCCTGGGCCACCGAGCTGGCGGCCGGCACCTGCCCGGCGCCGGTGCAGGAGCAGCTCTACAAGATCCTGTTCAAGCCCGACAAGAACGCGCCTGAATACAAGGCCGTGGTCGAGGCCGCCAAGCGTTCGCAGCGCGCGCCGCTGGACCTGCTCAAGGCCGCGGGCGCCATCCGCAGCCCCTACCAGTTCCACTGGAAGCGCTTTTTGTTCGAGCAGTTCCCCAAGGGCACCGGCTTTCCGGCGCTGCAGGCCCCGGCCATTGCAGAGCCGCTGCCGCTGGCGCCAGTGCAGGCTTTCTCGATCGACGATTCGCAGACCACCGAGATCGACGACGCGTTGTCGGTGCAGGGCCTGGGCACCGGCACCGTGGTGTTCGGCGTGCACATCGCCGCGCCGGGGCTGGCCATTGCGCCGGGCAGCGCCATCGACAAGGTGGCGGGCGAGCGCCTGTCCACCGTGTACATGCCGGGCTGGAAGCTGACCATGCTGCCCGACGAG
>NZ_CAXFDV010000409.1:0-9622 GCF_964001545.1 uncultured Aquincola sp. | reverse complement strand
GTGCCGCCCACGGCGCGGAAGGCGCGCACCGGCGAATTCACGCCACCGGGAATCACGCGCTGCGCGCGCTCGAAGAGTTCAGCGTTCTGGTCGGTCATGGGTTGCTGCGGCCTTGCGTCGGGTCAATGCACTTGTCTAGGCAGGTTGCTGCCGTCGGGCTCGCCCTGCGGGCCCGAGCCAGGGTCTTCGCCGGGCTCGCCGTCTTCTTCCTCGCCGGGCGGCAGCGCCCAGAAGAAGCGGTCGGGGATGACGTTGCCCATGCCGGGGCGGAAGCCCGCGTCCAGGCTGTTGTCCAGGAAGGCCAGCGCCTCGCCCACCGCGGCCTGCAGCTCGCTGCCGGCGGCCAGCAGCGAAGCGAGCGCGGCCGACAGCGTGTCGCCGGCACCCACGAAGCTGGCCTCGAAGCGCTCGAACTTCTCGCCGGTGAGCGCGCCCTGGGCCGAGGCCAGCACGTTGTCCACCCACTGCTCGGTGCCCTTGCCTTTGGAGGGCAGCATCACGCCCGTCACCAGCACGAAGCGGGTGCCGTGCTCGCCGGCGGCCACGGCCAGCTCGCGCGCCGAAGGCGGGCGCTCATTGTCCCAGTCGGGCAGCAGAAAGTCGGTCAGCGTCTTGTGGTTGCCCACCAGCACCTCGGTCTGCGGCAGGATCAGCTCGCGGTAGGCGTCCACGTAGCTCTGCAGGTCGTCTTCCTCCAGCCAGCCCAGGTTGGGCATGTAGGCCACCAGCGGCACGTCGGGGTAGTCGCTCAGCACCTCGGCCACCGCGCTCACGCCTTCGGCCGAGCCGAGGAAGCCGACCTTCCAGCCGGCGATGGTCACGTCTTCCAGGATGCCGCGGGCCTGCTCGGCCACCACGTCGCCGTCGATCGCATGGCGGTCGAAGATCTCGGCGGTGTCGCGCATCACGATGGCGGTGACCACCGGCAGCGCATGCGCGCCCATGGCCGCGATGGTGGCGATGTCGCCGGCCAGGCCACCGGCGCCGCTGGCGTCGCTGGCGTTGAAGCTCATCACGCAGGCCGGTGCGACGCCTTCTTCGGCCGAGTCGTCGGCCGGGGGCGGTTGGTGTTGGGGGTTCATGGCTGGAATCCGGTACGTCCTCTCAAGGGCAGCAGCAGGGTGCCGATAACCTCCAGAGGAGTTTCAAGAAGGTGTTGCATGTGCCTGCGCCGCCTGCACTTTTGGCAAGACCGCGTGGCTACAATGTCCCTTTATTGTAGTGATTGACTGCATAACGTGAGCGACCCTGCAACCTGGATGTGCCTGATCTGCGGCTGGATCTACGACGAGTCCGCCGGCGACCCCGAACACGGCATCGCGCCGGGTACGAAATGGGCCGACGTGCCCATGAACTGGGTGTGCCCCGAGTGTGGCGCGCGCAAGGAAGACTTCGAGATGGTCCAGATCTGACCGGCCCGCGGCCGGTCCGGGCACGGACGTGCATGAAGGAGATTCGCCCGTGAGCGAGCCTGTGAGCGACCCGTTCCCCACCCTCGTCGAGACCGCGGCCCCGGCCACGGCGGCCAAGGTGCTGGTGATCGACGACAGCAACACCATCCGCCGCAGCGCCGAGATCTTTCTGCGCCAGGGCGGGCACGAGGTGGTGCTGGCCGAAGACGGCTTCGACGCGCTGGCCAAGGTCAACGACCACGAGCCCGAGCTGATCTTCTGCGACATCCTGATGCCGCGGCTGGACGGCTACCAGACCTGCGCCATCATCAAGCGCAACCCGCGCTTTGCCCATGTGCCGGTGATCATGCTGTCGTCCAAGGACGGCCTGTTCGACAAGGCGCGCGGCCGCATGGTGGGCTCGGACGACTACCTCACCAAGCCGTTCACCAAGGAACAGCTGCTCCGCGCGGTGGCGCAGTACCGGCGGCCCGCCTGAGGCCGGCGCCGCCGAGGAACATCGACATGACGATCCGCAAGATCCTGGTGGTGGACGATTCCAAGACCGAGCTCTACCACCTGTCGGACCTGCTGGGCCGCCGCGGCTATGCGGTGCGCACCGCCGAGAACGGCGACGAGGCCTTCCGCCGCCTGGGCGAAGACCTGCCCGACCTGATCCTGATGGACGTGGTGATGCCCGGCCAGAACGGCTTCCAGCTCACCCGGCTGATCACCCGCGACCCGCGCTTTTCCAGCGTGCCCGTGATCATGTGCACCAGCAAGAACCAGCAGACCGACAAGGTGTGGGCGCAGCGCCAGGGCGCGCGCGACTACGTCGTCAAGCCGGTGGACGTGGAAGAGCTGGTCGCCAAGATCCGCGCCTTCGACTGAGCGGCACCGACGATGGCCGACCGCGAAGCCCTGCACGAGCTGCATGCCCGCCTGGCCGACCGGCTGCAGGCCGCGCGCGACCAGCAGCAGCAGGTGGCCTCCTGGCTGGCGGTGGAATGCCGCGGCCACGGGCTGCTGTTTCCGCTGCAGCAGGCCGGCGAGATCTTTCCGCTGACGCCGCTGCTGCCGGTGCCGCATGCGCGGCCCTGGTTCGTGGGCGTGGCCAACCTGCGCGGCGGGCTGTACGGCGTGGTCGACCTGGCCGCCTTCCTGGGCCTGGGCCGCACCGAGACCGCCCGCGAAGGCACCCGCGACCCGGCCCGCCTGGTGGCGCTGGGCGGTGCCAGCGGCCTGAACTGCGCGCTGCTGGTCGAGCGGCTGGCGGGCCTGCGCAACGAAAGCCAGCTCAAGCGTGAGATGTTGCCTGCCGAAGAGGTGCCAGGGCCGGTGCTGCCGGCGTTTGCCGGCGCCCGCTACCGCGACGCCGACGGTCGCGCCTGGCAGGAAATCCTGCTCTCGGCCCTGGCGGACGATCCGCAGTTCCTTGCCATCGCGGGCCATTAGCGCCCGAGCACCTATCAGCCCCGGGGTGAAGTCATGAGTTTTCTCGATCAGTACAAGGCCAAGGGCGGTGGGCAGGCGGCAGATGCGGAAGGTCCGGCCACCCAGATCGGCGAGGACTTCGGCCGCACCACCACCCACGGCGAGGCCGCGGACATCGACCTCGACATGGACGTCGGCACGCCGCGTGCGGCTGCCGCCAGCGCCCCGGCCCGCGCCCCGGCGGCCGAAGAGGTGGACCCCTTTGCCATCACCGCGACCAGCTTTCCGCGCACGGGCGCGGGGCTGGCACCGCCGGTGGGCGCACCGGCCCCTGTGCCTGCGCCCGCGCCGGTGCCGCCGCGCCCGGCCGCACTGGTGGCCGAAAGCCAGCCCGCCGGCCTGCAGGACGACGAGACCGAAAGCCGCCTGGAAGAGCCCGAATCCGAAGCCGCCCCCGCCGGCAGTGGCCTGCCGCTGATCGGCCGCTGGCCGGTGGCGCGCCAGCAGCGCGTGCTGGGCCTGCTGATGCTGGGCGGGCTGCTGATGCTGATCGTGGGCGTGGTGCTGGCGCTGGGCGCTGCCAACCGCGGCGCCGACCAGGTGGCCGGTGCCAGCCAGGCGCTGGTGCAGTCGCAGCGGCTGGCGCGTGCACTGCCGCAGGCGGTGCTGGGCCAGCCCGCCGCGCTGGTGGACAGCCAGGACAGTGCGCAGCAGCTGGGCAGCGCGCTGCAGTCGGTGGCCGCCAGCGTGCCCGAGCCGCTGCGCGACGACGCGGCGGCCCTGCTGCCGCTGGCCGACCGCATCGGCAAGAACACCCAGGCCGTGCTGGCCCAGCGCGAGGCGCTGACCCAGGCCGGCCAGGCGCTGCGCCGGCTGGCCCGCCAGTCGGGCCAGCTGCTGGAAGCGGCGCAGGCCGTGGTGGCGGCCAAGGCCCAGGCCGGTGCCACGCCGGCCGAACTGCTGGCCGCCAGCCAGCTCACCATGCTCACGCAGCGGCTGGGCCGCAGCGCGGGCGAGTTCCTTTCGCCCGAAGGCCTGAGTGCCGAGGCCGTGCTCGCGCTGGGCCGTGACCTGCCCGCGCTGCGCGACACCGCTCTGGCGCTGCAGGACGGCAATGCCGAACTCAACCTGCCCGGCAGCCGCGACGCGGCGGTGCGCGAGCGCATCGGCGCGCTGCTGGCCGCCTATGAGCCGGTGCGCCAGCCGGTGGAAGCGCTGCTGCCGCGGCTGCAGGCGGTGGTGGAAGCCCGCAAGGCCGAAGCTGCGGCCATGGCCGACATCGAGCCGCTGCGCCAGGGCCTGGAAGGCCTGCAGGGCCGGCTGGGCGGTGCACCGGCCGGCCTTGGCGCGGCGCTGCCGCTGATCGGCGGCGGCCTGCTGCTGGCGCTGCTGGGCGGTGGTGGCTTCGTGCGGCTGTACGTGCGCGACCAGGCCGAGCAGGCCCGCCTGGCCCAGCGCCAGCGCGCCGCCGCCGAGCGGCAGGAGCAGCAGGCCAAGCGCGTGAACGATGCCAACCAGGCCGCCATCCTGCGGCTGATGAACGAGCTGCAGCTGGTGGCCGAAGGCGACCTGACGCAGCAGGCCACCGTCACCGAAGACATCACCGGCGCCATCGCCGATTCGGTGAACTACACGGTCGAAGAGCTGCGCACGCTGGTGGCCCAGGTGCAGTCGGCCGCCACCCGGCTGGGGCAGACCACGCAGAAAGTGGAAGACACCTCCACCGAGCTGCTGGCCGCCTCCACCGAGCAGCTGCGCGAGATCCATGAAACCGGCGAAGCCGTGCTGCAGATGGCCGGCCGCATCAACGAGGTGTCGGCCCAGGCGCAGCAGACGGCCGAAGTGGCCCGCCAGTCGCTGGCGGCGGCCGAATCGGGCCGCGCCGCGGTGCAGAACACCATCGGCGGCATGAACACCATGCGCGACCAGATCCAGGAAACCTCCAAGCGCATCAAGCGCCTGGGCGAAAGCTCGCAGGAGATCGGCGAGATCACCGAGCTGATCTCCGACATCACCGAGCAGACCAACGTGCTGGCGCTGAACGCCGCCATCCAGGCCGCTTCGGCCGGCGAGGCGGGCCGCGGCTTCACCGTGGTGGCCGAAGAAGTGCAGCGCCTGGCCGAACGTTCGGCCGATGCCACGCGGCAGATCGCCGCGCTGGTGCGCACCATCCAGGCCGACACCCAGGACGCGGTGGCGGCGATGGAGCAATCGACCCAGGGCGTGGTGGAAAGCACGCGGCTGTCCGACAACGCCGGCTCGGCGCTGGCCGACATCGAGCGCGTGACCCGCCGCCTGGCCGAGCTGATCGCGCAGATCTCGGCCCAGGCGCTGAGTGAGGCGCAGGGCGCCAACGTGGTGGCGGCCAACATCCAGCACATCTTCGCGGTGACCGAGCAGACCGGCGAAGGCACCCGTTCCACCTCCCAGATGGTGCGCGAGCTGTCGCGCACCGCCGAGGAACTGAGCCTGTCGGTGGCCCGGTTCAAGATCAACTGACGCCGCGGGCGCTCCTTCTCATGTCCGCTGCCATGCTCCCCACCGCGCCGCTGTCGCGCGACCACACCGAAGACCTCACCGCGCTGTCCTGGGTGCACGAGGAACTGCGCCGCTCGCTGGAAACGGCGCACAAGCTGCTGCGCCGCCACCTGAAGGAAGCCGCGCTGGCCGGCGAAGGCGCCGCCACCGACCCGGCACTCACGCGCCAGGCCCAGCAGCACCTGCACCAGGGCGTGGGTGCGCTGGAGCTGATCGGCCTGCCGTCGGCGGCGGTGCTGCTGCGCGCATCCGAGTCGGCGCTGGCCCAGCTGCTGCGCCAGCGCAAGCTCAGCGCGGCGGCGGTGGACACGCTGGAGTTCGCTTCCTTCGCGCTGCTGGACTACCTGCAGCGGCTGCTGGCCGGCAAGCCGGTGTCGCCGCTGCTGCTGTTTCCGCAGTACCGCGCGGTGCAGGAGATGGCCGGCGCCGAGCGGGTGCATCCGGCCGACCTGTGGCCGGTGGAGTGGCGCTGGCGCGAGCTGCCGGCCGATGCCAGCGCGCGCCCGCGCCCGCTGGATGCGGACGCCCGCGCCGAGGCCGAGCTGCAGACGCTGGCGCTGATGCGCCAGCCCGAAGGCCCGGCCGCGCAGCAGCTCAGCGACCTGTTCGCCGGCCTGGGCGCCGGCAGCCGCCACCTGCACGCGGCCACCCTGTGGAAGCTGGCCGCCACCTTCTTCGAGGCGCAGGGCCGCCGCCTGCTGCGCACCGACATGCACACCAAGCGCATGGCGTCGCGGCTGCTGGCGCAGTTGCGCGCCGGTGAGCGCAACCCCGACGCGCTGACGCAGGGCGACGCGGTGCAGCGCCTGGCGCACGACCTGCTGTTCTTCTGCGCCCAGGCGCTGGCCGACGCCGGCGACGCGCCGCGGCTGGCCGCCGTGCAGGCCGCCTGGAGCCTGCCGCCCGAGCCAGCGGCCGAGTACGACAGCAGCCGCCTGGGCCGCTTCGACCCGGCCTGGGTGTCGCAGGCGCGCAAGCGCGTGGCGGTGGCGCGCGACGCCTGGTCGGCCGTGGCCGGCGGCGAGCTGCACCGGCTGGGCGGCATCGGCGAGCTGTTTGCGCTGGTGGGCGAATCGCTGCGCCGGCTGTTCCCAGGCGGCGAGCGGCTGGCCGCGGCGCTGCACGACGCGGTGGCCGACACCGCCGACCGCGGCGCAGCCCCGCCCGCCGGCTTGGCCATGGAGGTGGCCACCAGCGTGCTGTACGTCGATGCGGCGCTGGAAGACGCCGACTTCGACCGGCCCGACGAGATCGACCGTGTGCAGCGCCTGGCCGAACGCATCGAAGCCGCCCGCGGCGGCGCCCCCGCGCAGCCGCTGGAGCCGTGGATCGAGGCGCTGTACCGGCGCGTGTCCGACCGCCAGACCATGGGCAGCGTGGTGCAGGAACTGCGCGCCGCGCTGGCCGAGAGCGAAAAGCAGATCGACCTTTTCTTCCGCGCGCCGCAGGACACCGACCCGCTGGTGCCGGTGCCCGGCCAGCTGCAGGCCATGCGCGGCGTGCTGTCGGTGCTGGGCTTCGACCAGGCGTCGCAGGCCGTGCTGCGCATGCGCGAAGACGTCGACCTGCTGCTGCAGGGCGGCGCGGCCGGCGCTGCGCAGCAGCCGCTGTTCGACCGCCTGGCCGCCAACCTCGGCCTGCTGGGCTTCCTGATCGACATGCTCAGCGTGCAGCCGCAGGTGGCCAAGTCGCTGTTCGCGTTTGATGTCGACAGCGGCCTGCTGCGCTCCACCGTGGGCAGCGGCGTGGCCCACCGCATGGCCGCACCCGCGGTCGCCGCCGAGGCGGCTGCGGTGCCCATGCCCGACCTGGTGCCCGAGCCGCTGCCCACGCCGGCCGAGCCGCCGGCGCCGGTGCTGCCCGAGCTGCCCGAACTGCCGGCCTTGCCGGACCTGTCGCTCGATCTGCCGCCGGACCTGGCGCCCCTGCCCACGCCCGAGCCTGCACCCGACACACCGCTGCCCGCGGTGGCGCTGGCGGACGAAGCCCCGCTGTCGCTCACGCTGCCCGACCTGGACCCCGAGACCACGGCCGCGATGCCCGCGGTGCCCGAGCCGGCCGAGGCGCCGCTGGACCTCGCGCTGCCGCCGCTGTCGGCCATGCCGGCCCCGGCCCAGCCTGCCGACCCGCAACCCCCCGCGCAGGAGGAGGACGACGAGCTGCGCGAGGTGTTCCTCGAAGAAGCGCGCGACGTGCTGCTGGGCGCCGCCGAAGCCTTGCAAGGCCTGGCCCTGCACCGCGACGACCTGGGCCGCCTGACCACGCTGCGCCGCGCGTTCCACACCCTCAAGGGCAGCGGCCGCATGGTCGGCCTGAACGAGTTCGGCGAAGCCGCCTGGGCGGCCGAGCAGCTGTACAACGCGCGCCTGGCCAGCCCGGCGCCGGCCGACGACGAGCTGCTGGCGCTGACCGGCGAGCTGCTGGACTACCTGGGCGACTGGGTGCAGGCGGTGGCCGACCGCCGTGACGGCGGCCACGCCGCCGCGCCGGTGCAGCAGGCCGCCGATGCACTGCGGCTGCAAGGCCTGCGCGAGCCGCTTTTCCTGCCCGCGGCCCTGCCGGCGTTGCCGGAAGCGAACGACGACTCGGCCTTCCTCAGCGGCCCGGTGCCCTTGATCGACGCCGGCACGCAGTCGGAGCACGGCGCGCTGGAAGGCGTGCTCACCGAGCCGCTGGACCGCCGCCCGCCGCTGGTGCTGCCCACGCTGCCGCTGCCGCCTGCCGCGCCGCCGGTGGCCGACACCACGGCGCTGCTGGCCGCGGTGCCCGACCTGCCCTCGGCCGACGCGCTGGACCTGGACTTCGGCCTCGACTTCGGCAGCCCGGCGCCGGCATCGGCCGCCGAGCCGTTGCCGCCCGCACCGCCACCGCTGATCGAGCCCTTGATGACCTCGCCGATGCCGCTGCTGCCGGCGCTGGCCGAGGACGATGGCGAGCCGGCGCAGGCCCCGACCGCGGCCCAGCCCGAGCCTGAGCCCCTGCCCGACGCGCCGCTGCCCGCACCCGAAGTCTCGATGCTGGTGGACGCGTGGCCTGAGTTCCACCTGGGCGAGCCAGGAGCGGCCACCGCCGAGCCGCTGCCGGCGCCCACGCCGCCCGACGAGTTCAAGTACATCGGCGAGCTGCAGGTGCCGCTGGCGCTGTTCAACATCTTCCTGGCCGAGGCCGACGAGCAGTCGCGCCGCCTGGGCATCGAGCTGGCCGAATGGGCGCTGGAGTTGCACCGCCCGGTGGGCGAAGCGGCCGTGGCGCTGGCGCATTCGCTGGCCGGCAATTCGGCCACGGTGGGCTTTGCCGATCTGTCGCAGCTGGCCCGCCTGCTGGAACACACGCTGGCCCACAGCCAGGCGCTGGGGCAGGGCGATGGGCCCACCTCGCGCCTGTTCAACGAGGCCAGCGACGAGATCCGCCAGCTGCTGCACCAGTTTGCCGCCGGCTTCCTGCGCAGCCCGTCGGCCGACCTGGTTGAGCGGCTGCAGGCCTGCGAGCGCGAACTGGCCGAGGCCGCCGCGCCGGCCTATGCCGAGCTGCCGCCCGACTCGGGTGCCGGCACGCTGCCGGGCGCCCTGGACAGCCCGCCGGACAGCCGGTTCGACAGCACGCTGGACGGCGCCGCCGCGCTGGTGCCGCTGCCGCCCGCGCCGCCGCTGCAGCCGCCGCACGCCACCGCGCAGGCGCTGGACGACGAGGACAGCATCGACGCCGTGGACGCGGTGGATGCCGACCTGTGGCCCATCTTCGAGGAAGAGGCGCAGGAGCTGCTGCCGCAGCTGGCCGCCCGCCTGCGCGACTGGGCCGAGCAGCCTGACGGGCCCGATGGCCCGGCCGCCTGCATGCGCACGCTGCACACGCTCAAGGGCGGTGCCCGCCTGGCCGGCGCCATGCGCCTGGGCGAGATGGCGCACCGGCTGGAAACCGCCATCGAGCACCTGCTGGCCCGCCCCAGCCTGCAACGCGCCGACGTGGAGGCGCTGGAAGCCCGCGTCGATGCGATCAACACCACCTTCGAGGCGCTGCAACGCGGCGAGCCGCTGAGCAGCGAGCCACCCGCCTCGGCCCCGCCTGCGCCGCTGCCCGAGCTGGTGCCGATGCCGGCGCCCGCCTTCGACCTGCCGGCTGAAGTGCTGGCTGAAGTGCCGCCGGTGCTGGCGCCCGAAGCGCTCGACATCCCCTGGGCTGCCGAAGCCGCGCCCGAAGAGCCGTCCTTCCTGTCGCTGGCCGACGAGCCCGCCGAGGCGCTGTTGCCGCCCCAGGCCGCC
>NZ_CAXFDV010000408.1:0-4614 GCF_964001545.1 uncultured Aquincola sp. | reverse complement strand
CGGCCGAGCGGCTGCATGCCGAGCGGGCGCGGGCGGAGTTGAACGACTGACGTCGGCGGCGCCGCTGCATGCCGGGGTTTGTACGGGTTCGCCGGCCGGCGTCAGCCCACCGTAAGACCGGGCCCCAAGAGTCGCCTGTGCAACAGGAGACGACATGTCCATGGCCATTGATGCACGGGGAGACCAGGGCACACCACTGATGCCGGTGCAGGCGATGGAACACTGGGCCGGGCTGCCGTTTCAGTACATTCGCAGCCAGCGCGAGGGCGCTGCCCAAGGCGAGTACTGCCCCGGCTACTGGCTGGCGATGGTGCTGCGGGGCCGGATGAAAGCGCTGCTGCACACGAGGCTGCACCGCGCCGAACTGCAGTTCTCGCCGGCTCGCTTTGCCGGCTACCCGCAAGGTCGCCACTGGGACCATGTGAGCTTCACCGGCCAGGTGGAGGTCGCCTCCTTCCTGATCACGCCGGACGCCGTGGCGCAGGCGTTTCCTGTGGCCGACACCGACGAACTGCGGCCGGCCGACATCCCGGCGGTGGCCTGCGGGCACGACCCGGCGCTGGCAGCCATCGTGCAGGCCATGGCGGACGAGGTGCGCCAAGGCTGCCCGTCGGGCACGTTGTATGCGCAGGGGCTCAGCGTAGCCCTGCTGTCGCGCCTACGCAGCAGCGCCCGCGCTTCAGGGCGCGGCGCGCCGGGCACGCGCAAGGCGCTGCCGTCGGCGGCCGCCATGTCCCGTGTGATGGACCACATCGAAGCGCACCTGGACAGCGACCTCAGCATCGCCAGCTTGTCGCGGCTGGCGGGCCTGGGGCCCAGCGCTTTCTGCGCGGGCTTTCGTGCCGTGGCCGGCATGCCCGTGCACCAGTACGTGCTGAGCCGCCGCATCCAGCGCAGCGTGGAACTGCTGCGCACCGGCATGGGCCTGGCCGAGGTGGCCCTGGCCTGCGGCTTTTCCAGCCAGAGCCGCTTCACCGAAGCCTTCCGCCAGCAGCTGGGCGACACGCCGGCGCGCTACCGGCGGCGGCAATTCAGCCTGGCAGGCCCGCTCAGCGCAGCAGGTTGAGCGGCACGGTGTCGGCCATGCGCTGGTAGCCCGCATCGCTGGGATGCAGGTGGTCGCCGCAGTCGGCCTCGGGCAGCAGCCGCAGCGGGTCGGCCGGATCACGCAGCGCGGCATCGAAGTCGACCACCGCATCCGCGCCGGCCCCCGCGCGAATCCAGGCGTTCACCGCCTGGCGGATGGCTTCGCCGCCTTCGGTGTAGTAGTCGGCACCCTTGTAGGGCAGCAACGTGCCCAAGCACACCTTGATGCCGGCGGCACGCGCCGCAGACACGGCGCCGCCAATGGCGGCGATCAGCTCGGCAGCGGAGACCGGTTGGTCGGGCCGGGACGTAGCCGCCATGCCGATGTCGTTGATGCCCAGCAGCACGAGGGTGTGGGTGACGCCGGTGACCGACAGCACATCGCGCTTGAAGCGCTCCACGCCGCGCAGGCCCAGGAAATCATGCAACCAACGGTTGCCCGACAGCCCGGCATTGACGACCGACACCTCGCGCCCCGGCGTGGCCCGCAACCGGGCGGCCAAGAAGTCGGGGTAGCGGTGGTTGGCATCGGGCGTGGAGGCAAAGCCGTCGGTGATGGAATCGCCAAAGGCCACCAGCACCGGCGTGGCCTGGCTGCGCTCCACGTCGATGGCGCTCATCCAGTAGCCGGAGATCAGCGCGCTGGCGGCATCGGTGCGCAGCGCAGCCGCACGGGTCACGTCGCCGTCGTTCACATGCTGGGTGGCCAGGGACGTCAGGTGCACCGTGGTGGCATCCGAGGTCTCACGCACATGGATGCTCACGGCCAGGTCGGCACCCGCTGCCACCGGGAATGCGATCGCGTCGCTCCACACCTGCTGGCCCGGCGCGATCGTCACCGTGGGTGCGCCGTTGAAGGTGACAGCGGTGTCGGTGTCCACCACGATGGCACCGGGCCCGGCGCTGCGGGCCAGGCGAACTCGCTGGAACGCGACCGGCCCGCTGCCGTAGAGGTTGGAAAACCGGATGCGCACACGGTCGCCGCCCACCGCGATGTGGGCCACCTGCCGCACCGTCTTGTCGGTCCACGACTGCGCGATGGGGCCGAAGGCCGCGCCGACCTCCTTCAAGTCGCCGAGCGCACCACCCCAGGTGCCCACACGGGCATCGTCGTCGTCACTGCCACCGCAGCCCGCCAGGCTCACGGCCACGCAGGCCCCGGCCAAGCCCTTGAGCACCATCCGCCTGCCACCATCACATGCCTTGTCCGCCATGTTGTCTCCGCTCGTTGTAGGAGCTGCGAAGACTAGGCAGGCGACGCGGCGCTGGCTTCCCGTTCCTGACGGTTTATCCGGATCTGACGCGGCGCGTGGTGATCAGTGCGCCACCACCACCGGAATCTCAGTGGCCGGCGGCGTGTTGCGGCTGCGGCCGCAGCGCACCAGGCCGTCGATCATCACCATGCCGATGCCGGGGATGTCGCCCAGCTGCACGCTTTCGAGCAGCGTGCGGCCGGCGGTGTGCTGGGCGCGGTCCATGAACACGAAGTCGGCCGCGCGGCCGGGCTCGATGAGGCCGCAGTTGAGCTGGCGCATGCGCGCGGTGTTGCCGGTGGCAAAGCAGAACACCAGCTCGGCCGGGATGTTGGCCAGGCTGGACAGCATGGCCACCATGCGCAGGATGCCCAGCGGCTGCACGCCCGAGCCGGCCGGCCCGTCGGTGCCCAGGATCACCCGGTGCGGGCACTTGAGCTGCATCGCCGCCTGCGCGGCGGCAATGGCCACCTTCTCGTTGCCGTTGTGCACGATCTCGATGCCGCGGCTGCTTTTCTCGCACAGCTCGCACACATGGGCCTCGGGCAGCGCGGTGTGGCCGCCGTTGATGTGGCCGATGATGTCGGCATCGGCCTCCAGCACCACGTCCTTGTCGATCAGGCCGCTGCCGGGAATCGACGGCCCGCCGGTGTGGATGGTGCTTTGAATGCCGTGCTTGCGCGCCCAGGCCACCATCTCCTTGGCCTCGTAGCCGGCCTTCACGCTGCCCAGGCCCACCTCGCCCAGCAGCTTGACGCCGGCGGCCGCCAGCTCGGCGAAGTCGCTCTCGACCATGCCCTTCTCGATCACCGGCGCGCCGGCCAGCACTTTCACGCCGCCGGGGCGGAAGTTGTCGAAGGCCCGTTGCGCGGTGATGGCCAGCGCCTTCAGGCCCACGATGTCCTTGGGCCGGCCGGGCAGGTGCACCTCGCCGGCCGAGATCATGGTGGTCACGCCACCGTGCATCGACGAATCGATCCAGCCCAGCTGGCCCTGGCGTGGCGTCCAGTCGCCGAACACCGGGTGCACGTGGCTGTCGATCAGGCCGGGCGCCACGCAGGTGCCGCGGGCGTCGATCACGGTCTTCGCGCCTTCGGTGTTGCAGTCGGCCTCCTTGCCCACCGCGGTGATCAGGCCGTCGTCCACCACGAGGGTGTCGGCATCGAGGATGGGCCGGTCCAGGTCGCCCGAGAGCAGCAGCCCGATGTTGCGGATGACGACCTTGCCCGAACGGGCATCTGCGGCGGCTTCGGCCATGCGTTAACTCCTGTGGCGGACGGTGCGCAGCACCGCATCGATGACGAACTGTTCCCAGTGCAGCAGCGCATCGGGCGTTTCCAGCGGCTCACCGAGGAAGGCCGACAGCGTGTAGCGGTTGGAGAGGTAGAAGTACGACAGCCCGGCGATCATCAGGTACACGTCGCGGGCCGGCACGTCGTCGCGGTACAGGCGCTTGGCCACGCCGCTGTGCAGGATGCGGCCGATCACGTCCACCGCCGGCGACGAGTACTCGCGCGCCCGCAGCGACTTGCCGATGTGCTTGCCGCGGTGCAGGTTCTCGGTGTTGAGCAGGGTGATGAAGTCGGGGTTCTTGAGGTAGTAGCCCCACATGAACCGGATCACCGCCGTCAGCGCCTGCTCGGGCTGCTCGACGTCGATCGACAGCTCGGCCTCGGCGTCGTTGAAGCGGCGGTAGCACTCCTCCAGCACGGCCACGAACAGGCCTTCCTTGTTGCCGAAGTAGTAATAGATCATCCGGTCGTACGACTTGGCGGCCTTGGAGATCTGGTCGACCTTGCCGCCGTCGTAGCCGTGCTTGGCGAACACCTTGGTGGCCGCCTTCAGGATGCTGTCCCGCGTGGCCCGGGCCGACAGCTCACGCACGCCCGGCGGGCGCTGGGTGCCCGCGGCCGTGCGGCGGGCGGGCGTGGCGGCGGGTCGGCGCGTGGGCTTGGTCGGCACTCGGGGGCTCGCGGGACTCAGCAGTTCACTGCTCGGCGAAGGCGCGCTCGATGACGAAGTCGCCCGGCGTGGTGGTGTTGCCTTCCTTGAACTGGCGGTCTTCCAGCAGGTGCTTCAGGTCGCGCAGCATGGCCGGGCTGCCGCAGATCATCACGCGGTCTTCGGCCGGGTTGATGTTGGGTACGCCCAGGTCCTGGAACAGCTTGCCGCTGACCATCAGGTCGGTCACGCGGCCCATGTTCTTGTAGCTCTCGCGCGTGACGGTGGGGTAGTACAGCAGCTGCTGGCTGATCATCTCGCCCAGGAACTCGTG
>NZ_CAXFDV010000407.1:0-8918 GCF_964001545.1 uncultured Aquincola sp. | reverse complement strand
GACGCCTTCCAGCGCATCCACCTCCTCGATGGTGTTCATGCGCTCGAGGTTGATGACGACGTCGCCTGCGTCGGGCACCGCGCCGCCGGCCAGGCCGGTCATGCCGCCCTGCACGGTGATGCGCCGGCCCTCGGCTGCGCAGCGCCGCACGATGGCGGCGACGGCTTCGGTATCAAGCGGGCGGTGCAGCTCGGCGGGTGGCCCGCCGACCAGGCCGCTCCAGTCGCGCAGGTAGCGCTCGTCGATGGCGGTTCCCATCAGCGCCGGGGCGGTCATGCGGCCACCGGCGCGGGCGTGGAGGTGGAAGAGCCCAGCCGGTGCGCGGCGTCGGCGCCGCCATGGCGGTCGATCAGCGCGGCCTGGTCGGCCTTGGCCAGGCGGTCCACCGCCTCGGGGTCGAGCATGCGGCGCAGGGCCGCGGCCATGTCGGCCAGCACCTGGGCATGGGCAGGATCGGCGGCCAGGTCGTTAAGTTCTTCGGGGTCTTGCTGCAGGTCGAACAGCTCGGGCCGGAAGCTCACGTAGTGGTGGTACTTCCAGCGGCCGATGCGCAGCATGAAGGCCGCGCTGTTGCTGCCGGCGGCGTGGTACTCGCTGACGATGGGGCGCTGCGCCTGCACCGGCGCGCGGGCCAGCTGGAACAGCGAGCGGCCGGGGCGCTGTGCCATCTCCGGCGCGGGATCGATGCCGGCGCCTTCCAAGATGGTGGGAAACAGGTCCAGCAGGTCCACCGGCGTGTCGCACACACCGGGGGCCACCCCGGGGCCGGCCAGCAGCATCGGCACCTTCACGCTTTCTTCGTACAGCGTGGACTTGCCCCACACGCCACGGGCGCCCAGGTTGTCGCCGTGGTCGGAGGTGTAGACCACGTGGGTGTCGGCGGCCAGGCCGGTGTCGTCCAGCGCGGCCAGGATCTGGCCCACGTTGTGGTCCAGCCAGCTGCACAGGCCGTAGTAGGCCGCAAAGGCGCGGCGGCGCTCGTCGGCATCGGCAAACACTTCTTCCGAGGGCATGAAGTCGCAATAGGCCTGCACCCACGGATGCCGGCGGTAGCCGGTGGCCGCGGTCAGCTTGGGCTCGGGCAGCGTGTCCACCGGGTACAGGTCGTACCAGGCCTGCGGCACCACCAGCGGAAAGTGCGGCGCCACCAGGCCCACGTACAGCACGAAGCGGCCCTGGTCGTCGCGCTGGCGCTGCGCGGCCTCCTTCAGCCAGGCCACGGTGCGCTCGGTCACCGAGCGGTCGTACTGGGTGTAGGAGGATTCGCCGGGCCCGATGCGTTCGCCCAGCATGCGCGGGCCTTCGGTGCGCGGCCGGTACGGATCGCGGATCGAGGCCCACACCATGCCGTGCCCGCCGACCACGTGCATGGGCAGGTGCTCGGCGTCAAAGCCGGCCGGGTCTTCCACGCTGCGGTAGTGCAGCTTGCCCACGCTTTCCACGCGCACGCCGTGGTCCTGCAGCACATGGCCCCAGCCGCGCTGGGCCCCGGTGTACGGCATCGCGTTGTCCCACAGCCGCAGATCGTGCACCCGCAGCCCTGTGGCAAATGCGGCCCGCGCCGGCACGCAGATGGGGCTGGGCGTGTAGGCGTTGGGAAAGCGCTGACCACGTGCGGCCAGCGCATCGAGGTGCGGCGTGCGGATGAACGGATGCCCCGAGCAGCCCATCATGCGGGGGTCGTGCTCGTCGGACATGATGACGACGACATTGCGTGCGGCCATGGCCTTGTCTCCTGCGGATGCGCGGTCGACATGCCACGCTGCTGCAGGGCAGTGTGGCCAGCGGACCCGGGCTGCACCAATACTGTTTGCGACTGACGAGGTGTCAGCGAATGCGATGGCTCGGTTCAGGCCCCAGCCAGCGGCCCGTCAGCCGGCCATCGGCCAGCAGCGCGGCCATCACGTCCACCAGCGTGTCGCGCACGGCTGCGGCGGCCGGGGCCAGCGGCCGGTCCTCCCGCCAGACCAGCGCCTGCACGCGCGTGAGCGCCGGGGCCACCACGTCGCGCGAGACGATGGAGCCGGCCGCCAGTGCCTCTTCGCAGATGGTGGCCGGCACCAGGGCCAGCGCCAGACCGGCCTTGACCACGGCGATGAGCATCGCGGGGCTGTTGAGCTCGTAGCGCACGTCCGGCGCCAGCCCCGCGGTGGCGGCCTCGCGCTCGATGACCTTGCGCAGGTCGTGCGCGCGGTCGGGCTGGGCCAGCGGGCGCTGCAGCACCTCGGCCAGCGGCCAGGCGGCTGGCGTGCCGCTGAGCTGTGCAGGCGCGCCGATGAGCACGAAGCGCTCTTCCAACAGCGGCAGCGCGCCCATGCCCTGCAGCTCGGACGGGTTGGGCATCAAGGCCAGCTGCGCCTGGCCCGACTCCACCTGCAATCGCGACTCGGACGACACGCCTTCCAGCACCGTCAGCGTGATGGCGGGAAAGCGCGCGGCCACCTGCTGCAGCAGCGGCGCCACCAGCACCGTTGACAAGGACCCGGCCAGCGACACCCGCACCGCCCCGGCCGGCGCCGCATCGCGGCCGGCCACCTCGTCCTTCAGCCCGTCGATGCCGGCCAGCAGGATCAGCGCGCGTTCATACAGCCGCTCGCCGGCAGGCGACAAGGCCACCCCGCGGGCATGCCGCTCGAACAGCCTGGCACCCAGGTCGCCCTCCAGCGCCGCCAGGTTCTGGCTGAGCGCGGGCTGCGCCACGTTGAGGTGCGACGCGGCCCGCGACAGGCTGCCGCTGCGGGCGATCTCGACGAAGTAGCGCAGTTGGCGAAGCGTCAGGTTCATGGCACGACCGGTGGGCGCCAGTATCGGCGACCGGCCGTGCGGGTAGAATGCACGGTCTTGCCGGCGCGCTGCCAACCCAGGCAGCAAGCAAGCGCCGGACGATCTTGCGACACCGTCGCCTTTTGGCTTGCCGAGCAGCAGCCAACCGAGCCACCACGCTCACGCAGGCTCCCCGCCTGCGGTTTTCTGATTGACCACGATTCCAAGCAAAGCCATTCCCATGGGCCAGTACGTCGTTTCGCCCACGACACGCACGACCGATTGCGGCCGCTTCCGCGCCTCCTTCTCGGTCCAACGCTCCAGGAGCGAAGGCAGCTACTGCCGCGTGTTCAGCTCGAACACGACCTTCGCTTCCCGCGATGCGGCCCACCTGTTTGCCGTGACCCAAGGGTGGCTGCAGACCTGCATGCCCAACCCGCCGTCGTGCTGACGGCCGCGCACCGACTTCCGGTTTGCACGCACGCATCGCGATGGATGCGCCCAGACTCCAAGAAAGGCTCCTGATGAGCACCAAGATCTTCGTGGGCAACCTGCCCTATTCCGTCACCGACGCCAGCCTCCGCAGCAACTTCGGCGAGTTCGGCAAGGTGTCCTCCGCCAAGGTCATGATGGACCGCGAGACCGGCAAGTCCAAGGGCTTCGGCTTCGTGGAAATGGCATCGGCCGAGCAGGCCCAGGCCGCGATCGAGGCCTTGAACGGCATGTCCGTCGATGGCCGCACCATCAGCGTGAGCCTGGCGCGCCCGCGTGAAGACCGCGCCAGCACGGGCGGCGACAGCGCCCAGGGCTATCGCGCCTCCCACCGGGCCAACGTGGGTTACGGCACCGACGGCTTCGGCGGCCGCGGCTGATCACCGCCCGCGCCACGGGCCGCGCCGTGGCTGGGTGGGCGCCGGTCGCCTACAGGTTGGCCATGGCCAGGTAGTCCAGCACCGCGGTGCCGCCCAGCGTGGCAAAGGGCAGCAGCACGGCCTTGAGCAGCGGCTGCTGTGAAAACGGCGCGAAGGCGCCTTCGCGCAGCGCCTCGATCTCGCGGCGCAACCATTGCAATTGCGGCGTGGCCACCGGCTCACTCGCGCCGGGCGCGGCCACCCGCAGCATCGCGTGGTCCACCTCGCGCAGCGCGGCCTGGCGCGATTGCTCGACCGCCCGGCGCAAGGCCACGGCGCAGGCCAGCACGATGGCCAGGCTCAGCAGCCCCATGCCCAGCAGCAGCCAGGGCAGCTCCCAGTCGTCGAAGGCACGGTGGCGGGCCACCAGCAGCAGCGACAGCACGATGAAGGGGTAGTAGATCAGGCGCGTGACCACGCGCGTGCGCTGCGCCGCAAACTGCAGGTCGATCCAGTGGTCCAGCAGCCGCGGCGGCAGCGGCCCCATCTGCGCGCGAAAGTGCTGCAGCGTGCGCTGCGGCCAGTTGGCGCCATGCAGCCGCAGCTGCTGCACGAAGCGCACGCAGAACCACGTCGCGTCCACCACGCCGAAGACGAGGTAGGTCATCGCCACCACCGCCGCCAGCGCCAGCCAGAAGTGCACATGGCCCGAGACCACGCCGCGCACCGGCACGCCCGCGTCCTGCACCAGCAGCGCCCGCAGCAGCAGGCCGGCGCCCATCATCAGCAGCGTGCAGGCGCTGATGCGCAGCATGCGCGCCGGGGCGCGGTTCTGCGCGATGTAGCGCTTCCAGAACACCTCGGCCCCGGGTGTCATCGCCGGGTCGGTGCGGTGGCTGCTGGCGGCATAGGCGGCCTGGGGGTCGAAAAGCCGCGCCAGCCGCTGCAGGCGACCGAGGCCGGCTTCTTCCAAAGCCAGCTCGGCATGCAGGCGCCGCCGCGTCTTGCCCAGGCGCAAGGCCAGCGCGATGTCGTCGAGGTTGCGCGACAGCGCCGTCCAGCCGCGGAACAGCAGGTGCAGGCACAGCCCCAGCGTGAACACGTGGATGGCCTGCGTCGGCCACAGGCTGATGCCTTCGGTCAGGCTCATCGGCTTGCCGTGGGCGGTGAGCCAGTCGGCCAGCATCGGCCAGTGCAGCGCGGCGGCCCAGGGCAGGGCGCCATGCAGCAGCAGCAGCCCGGCCAGCAGCAGCGCCCAGCGCGCGGGGCGTGCGCGGCCGGCCACCGCCAGGCCGCGGCGCAGGCGCCGGCGCAACGCACGGCTTACGGCCAAGGCCGGCATCCAGGCTGCTGCCAGCAGCGCGCTGAGCAGCAGCGCCAGCACGGCCGGCCGCACCTCAGGCCAGGCCGCGCTGTGGGGCGGGTGGATCTGGTCGCAGGCCAGCAGGTCGGTGCGGCAGGTGGCATCGGCGCTGCCGGCGGCTGGCGGCGCCAGCGCGTCTTCGGCGGCCAGGCGAAAGTCGAAGGCCTGGGTGCGGCCGATCTCGAAGATGCGCGGCGGCTGCAGCCAGCGGTCGATGCGCTGTTGCAGCGGCGCGGTGTCGGCCGCCGCGGCCGATGGCGACAGCGCCAGCCGCGTGGCCAGGAACACCGCCGTCTGGTAGGTGTCGCGAAAGGGCGGCGTGCCGGCCTGCAGCGGGTCGCTCAGCTGCAGGCCGAAGCTGGAGGCCACCACCAGGTTGCGCGCCCAGGCCTGTTCACTGGGGTGCAGCAGCCGCGCGTCCATGTCGGTGGTGAAGAACACCGCATTCGGAAAGTCGGGCTGCAGCGCCTTGAGCAGCAGCAGCTTGTCGTGCACGTCGTTGCCCAGCACGCCGATGGCGCGGATGCCGGTGCCACCGGCCGCGCGCAGCGCCAGGTCGCGCTCATGCAGCCGCGCGGCCAGCCGGCGCAGGTAGTCGAACTGGCTCTGGCCTTCGGCCCGTTCGATGAAGCTGCTGTCCTTGCGGCGTTCTTCCTTGTCGGCGGCCGACCGTGGCGCACCGCCGTCGGCCTGGGCGCCGCTGCGCTCGGGCAGCTGGCCGTCCAGGCCGCGCACGTAGCTGAAGCGCTGCACGCAAAAGCCCGGGCCCTGCCCATCCATCATGAACTGGCGGCGCAGGCTGCGGCCGTACAGCGTGTCCCATTCCGACACCACGGCGATGTGCTGCGGCGCGCCGGGCTGCGCGGCTTGCGCTGGTTCGCAGGCTTTTTGGCGGTGGTCGCGCAGGGCCGCGGGATCGGCACCCGGGGGCGATGACGCCGGGCGCAGGCCGCGCAGCGTGAGTTCGTCCACCAAGGCCCGCGACAGCGCCGTGTCGTCACCGCTGGTGCGCAGCAAGGCAATGCCCCGTTCACGCATGAAGGCGGCCAGCGACGTTGGCGGGGGCGGCTTGTGCGGCGCCAGCAACTGGTGGTCGGCCACCGTGGCCATCGGCGACAGGAACTGGATGGTCAGGCCTTTGAACATCCGGCGGTCGAAGCCGGGGGTGGCGGCCTCTTCGACCATCGCGCGCAGGCCGCCGGAGCTGACGGGCCCGATGACCTGCCAGCGCAAATGCCGGGTCAAGGCGTCGGCCTTCAGGCCGCGCATCAGGCGCTTGATGCGGCCGAACGGGTTGAGGCTGAACGCATCGTCGTCCAGCCACAGCACCAGCACGCGGCAATTGTTGCAAGGGGGTGTGCGGTCGGGCGCCGGCTCGAACCATTCGTAGGGCACCGTCTGCGGCAGGTGGCGCGGCACATCCACGTTGTCGGCGGGCGCGAAGTAGCCCAGATGCTCGCTGTTGAAGGGCACGAAGCCGCCGGTGTTCAAGCCCGACAGCACCGCATAACGCAACCGCCGCCGGCCTTCCACCGCCTCGGCGTAGGGCCCGCCCGGCAGCATCACCGGCAGCACGCGGATCTCGTCCAGCGACTGCGAGTGGCCGCGCTGGAGCCGCCAGACCATCTCGTCGACCAGGATCGTCCGGCGGCGCGCGTCTTCGGCGGCCAGCTGCCCGGGCTTCATCGTGCGGGCCGCCTGTTCGCGCTGGCGGGCCACGGCGCCGAAGGGGTCTTGCCACAGGCGGGCATCCACGTCCTGCGGCTCATAACGTTGCTCGGTGCGGGGCTCGTTGGCGGCGGGCCGGGTGCTTTGCAAGGACACCTCGTTGAGCACGAAGGCCCCTGCGGCCAGCATCACCAGGGCCACCAGCCCGTTGCCCGACCAGCCGGCCAGGCCGGATTTGCCCTGCACATCCATCGCGACTGCCCCCATGGGCCAGAAGGTAGGCCGCCTGCGCGGGCTTGGCCTCCTTCCGATGGGGGGACCGCTGCGGGGGCTACTTGCCGGCCAGCTCGATCAGGTTGTCGACGCTGCCCGCCTGCAGCCGGGCCGCATGCAGCTGCACCAGCTTGTCGTGCGGGCTGTCCTGCTGCAGCTGGGCAAAGCGCGCGCGGGCCGCGCTGCTGCCTTCGGTCATCGCGGCATAGGCCTGGGCATAGGCCTCCTGCTGCACGGCCTGGCCGTCGGTGGCGGCCAGCGGCTCGTACACCATGATGGGCTCCTGCCGGCCGGCCACGCGCAGGCGGCCCACCGGGCGCACCGGCAGGCCGGGGCAGCCGTCCAGCGTGGCCTGCGACAGGCACACATGGGTGCCCAGGTACTTGTTGGCGCCTTCCAGCCGCGAGGCGGTGTTCACCGGGTCGCCCAGCGCGCGGTAGTCGAAGATGTGGCTGCCGCCGAAGTTGCCGACGATCACCTCGCCGGTGTGCACGCCGATGCGGGTCTCGCAGAAGGCCACGCCTTCGGCCCGCCGCGCGGCCAGGTAGTCTTGCGCAAAGCGGTGCATGGCCAGCGCGCAGTCCACGGCGCGCCGTTCATGGTCGGCCTGCTGCACCGGCGCCGAGAACACGATGGCCACCGCATCACCCACGATGCGGTCCAGCGTGCCTTCATGGGCAAAGGCGATGGCGATCATGCCGTCCAGGTACTGGTTGAGCACGGTCACGGCCTGCGCCGGGTCCATGCGCTCCATCACCGAGGTGAAGCCCGCCAGGTCGGTGAACACGAAGCTGCAGCGCTGGCGCCGGCCGCCCAGCTCCAGCGCCTGCGGCTGGGCTATCAGGTAGTCCACCAGGTTGGGCGACACGTAGCGCGAGAACGCATGCCGCACCCAGCGTTGCTGGCGGTCGCTCATCACATGCCGCACCACCGTGGTGGGCAGGAACACGGCCAGCATGGCCAGCGTGGGCAGCAGCGGATCGAGCAGCAGGCCCTGCCGCGTGAAGGCCCACCAGGCGCCGCCCAGCAGCGTGCCGGCCAGCGCCGCAAAGGCCGCGGCCGACACCAGCGCGCCGGCTTGCATCGCGGCCACGGCCACCAGCAGGCCGCCCACGGCCACGGCCAGCAGCTCGGCCGCGGGCGCCCAGCCGGGCCGCTGCAGCCAGTGGCCGGTGACGATCTGCTCCAGCGCCTGGGCATGCACTTCCACCCCGGGGATGATGCCGCCCAGCGGGCTGAAGCGCAGGTCCAGCAGGCCCTGGGCGGAGGTGCCCACCAGCACGATCTGGTCGCGCAGCCGCTCGGGCGGCAGCTCGCCGGCCAGCACCTGCCAGGCCGGCACATAGCGCGCCGGCTGCGGCGGCGTGTAGTGCACCCACATCGATGCATCGGCCGTGGTCGGGATGCGCAGCTGCCCCAGCCGCAGGCCGATCACGCCGCCATCGTCGGGCGCGGCCTGCACGGTGTAGCGGTTGGCGCCCAGGGCCAGGCGCAAGGTTTCGGCGGCCAGTGAAGGCACCAGCCGGCCCTGCAGGTCGAACAGCAGCGGCAGCCGGCGCAGCACGCCGTCTTCGTCGGGGATGAAGCTCAGCGCGCCATGGCCGGGCGCGGCGCCGGTGAGCACCGGGATGCTCTGCACGCAGCCATGGAAGGACCTCAGCTGCGCATCGGCCGCGCCACCCAAAGTGACGAAGCCGGCGGGCGACTGGCAGGCGCTGCCGTCGTCCACCCCGGCGCCCATGCCATCGTGGCCGGTGGCCGTTGCGCCAGCGGCGCCGTCGGCTCCATCGAGCGCAAAGCCCAGCGCCACCGGGCCGGCGCGCAGGGCCTGGGCCAGCACCTCGTCGTGGTCGGGCAGGGTGGCCAGGGCCTGCGCGGCGGCAGGCGGCAGTCGGGTGGACTTGAGCAGTTCACGCGGTGAGGTGCGGTCGGCTTCGGCGAACACCACGTCCAGGCCCACCGCGGCGGCGCCGCCCTGCTGCAGGCGGCCCACCAGCTCG